>JANNEL010000740.1:0-4661 GCA_031378595.1 Alphaproteobacteria bacterium | reverse complement strand
GGTGTCGATCACGTTCATGGTGACGCTGAAGCTCGGCGAAAGCGATACTGAACGCCGCAAAGCCGCCTCAGCTGCCAAGGTTCAGATCGGCAAGGCCGGGCGCTTCATCGGCCAGAACGCGGTGCAGCTGCACGGCGGCATGGGCATGACGGACGAGCTTAGCGTCGGACACTATTTCAAGCGGCTCACCATGATCGACACGATGTTCGGCAACGTGGATCATCATTTGAAGCGGTATGCATCGTTGGATTGAGCGCGTGGTGAGGTGGGTCTAACCACGAAGACACAAAGGCACGAAGGGTGATTTGCACTTCGTGCCTTTTTCCTTTGGGAGGTTTGTTGTGGCGGGGTCAGGGGAGAATAGCGCTATCGCGCCATTACCCGCGGAGGTCGAAGCACTCGCGTCGGTCATCATCGACGCGGGTATGAAAGTTCACAAGGTTGTTGGGCCTGGACTCTTGGAGTCAGTCTATGAGCAGTGTCTGGCCTATGAACTAACCGAGCGCGGACACATCGTGCGACGCCAGGTGCCGGTCGCTCTCAAGTACGGAAAGCTCGTGCTAGATTCAGCCTACAGAATCGACATGGTTGTTGACGATCTGGTCATCGTCGAAGTGAAGGCGGTCGAGGCGACAACCGCGGTGCATCAAGCGCAGCTGCTGACTTACCTGAAGCTGCTTGATCGTAGACTCGGATTTGTTCTCAACTTCAACGTCGCATTGTTCAAACATGGGATCAGGCGAATCGCGCGTTAGCGCGGTCCTTCTGCTTTGCCATCGAGCAAGCGTGCGTCTTTGTGCCAAACTTTGTGCCTTCGTGGCTTCGTGGTTAAACCCACGCCGACACTGCACCACCCTCAGAGAACAGTTGCCAACCTGATCGGTACCGGCTGCGGGGCGCTTAGGCGTTCGCGGGGGAAGGTGCAGATTACCGTCGTTCCCTTGCCCAGTATGCTGTCGAGCGTCACTTTGCCGCCGTGGGCTTCGACGAGGCCGCGGACGATGGGGAGGCCGAGGCCCGTTCCCTTCTCGTTGACGGCGATGTCGTGGCGGCCTTGGCCGAAAGCTTCGAACACCGTCGCGACGTCGGCGGGATCGATGCCGGCGCCGGTGTCGGTCACGCCCACCTCCATGCCGCCGCCCGTGGCGCGGCGCGCGAATGTGGTCACGGTGCCGCCTGGGGGCGTGAATTTCACCGCGTTCGAAATCAGATTGATCAAGATCTGACGGCAGGCGCGATCGTCGGCAAGCAGCAGCGGCAGCGCCGGATCGATCTCCGATTTCAACCGCACACCCGTGTTTGCGGCCCGCAACTCGAACATAGCCTGCGCGGCTTTGATCGCGTCTGGCATGTTGATTTCTTCGGCGCGCACGACGAAGCGGCCGGCCTCGATCCGCGAAAGGTCGAGCACGTCGTTGATGAGGCCCAAGAGGTGCTCGCCACTGCTGTGGATGTCGGTCGCGTAGCCGACATATTGGCGCGAACCTAAATTGCCGAATACCTCGTCGCGCATGACCTCGGAGAACCCTAAGATCGCGTTCAGCGGTGTGCGCAGTTCGTGGCTCATGTTGGCTAGGAATTTCGACTTCGCTTGGCTCGCGGCCTCTGCGCGCTGGCGGGCTTTGTCGGATTCGATTTTGGCCGCGGTCAGTTGCTCGATCAGTTCGTTCTTGTCTTCGCGCAAGAGCAGCATGTCGCGCGCAGTCGTGTAGATGTTGCGGGCCAGGTGGCCCATGAACAGCGAGAAGCCGAGGCCGAGCGCGCTGATGCCGTAGTAGAACACGGCGCCTTCGAACAGCGGCGGAACGATCAACGCCATCGCATACGGTACGAACGTCGCGACGAGTAGCGGCGGGCAGGGCGACTGCAGCGCGGCGCAACCAGCCACGCAGCACGCGAAGACGAGCGCCATCAGCATGTGGCCCGTGTCGTCGCAGAAGCCCCAGAAGAACAGCGATGGCGCGATCCACGCGATGCCGAACACGCCTGCGACCGCGAACGAGACGGAAGTCCAGTGCCGCGTTTCGGAAAGCTTTTGGCCGGAGCGTTTGTGAAGCAGGTAAGCTACGCCCATCGCTGTCGAGGCCGCTGTCACGGTTCCCACCCATGCACCGAGCAGCCAAAACGGCACCCACGCCGAGAGCATCACACTGATGACGATCGAGAACAGCGGCATCGCCACGATGCTGGGTGCGATGTTGCGCTGGACCAGCAGGAGTTGATCGTGCTGCAGCTTCGCAAGGCGTGCGGGCGGGAGCGCTCGCGCGTGCGCGAACGGCGTGTGTGCGCTCAGAGAGTGTGTGCCCGCCATGAGCCCCAAGACCGGTCCCCAAATTCCGTGTTCGGGCCCGAGCATGGCACGCTAGGCGTTAATTTTGGTTGGGTGCCGCGTACGTTCGCTGCTTGCGCGCGAGCGCCACATGGTTACGTTCTGGCTAACGAAACGACCGAGGGACAGGAACTCATGAGTGAAGTGTTGCTGTTTGAAACACATGGTCCCGTCGTCACGCTGACGATCAACCGGGCGGAGTCGCGCAATCCGCTTGGGCACGATGGCGACGGCGAGGCTTTCGCTGCGGCGGCCGGGCGCATCAATGCAGACCGCGGCGTGCGGGCAGTGATCCTGACGGGTGCGGGCAAAGCCTTCTCCGCGGGTGGCGACCTGAAAGCGATGCGCGAGCGGGGTGGCGCGTTCGCAGGGCCGGGCGTTGCGATCCGCGAGCGCTACCGCAATGGCATCCACAAGATCGTGCGCAGCGTATGGGGGATCGAAGTGCCGGTGATTGCTGCGGTCAATGGACCCGCAATCGGGCTCGGCAACGATGTCGCCTGTCTGGCGGACACGCGGATTGCGAGCGACACGGCGATCTTTGGCGCCACGTTCTTGAAGATCGGGCTGATCCCAGGTGATGGCGGCGCATGGCTGTTGCCGCGCGTGATCGGGATGGCACGTGCGAGCGAGCTGCTCTACACGGGCGACACCGTCGATGCGCAGACAGCGCTCGGTTGGGGCTTGGTTTCCAAGGTTGTTCCTGCTGCGACGCTGTTGGACGAGGCGATGAAGCTTGCGCAGCGCATGGCGGCCCAGCCGCCGGACGTTTTGCGCATGACCAAACGGTTGCTGCGCGAGGGGCAAGCGACGAGCTTCGACAACATCATGGAACTCTCGGCCGCGATGCAGGCGCTGGCCCATCACACGGAAGATCATGCCGAGGCGGTCAACGCGTTCTTCGAGAAGCGCCCGGGGAACTACAAGGGACGCTAACCTCAAACGGAGAGGCACCAGCCCCGGGACCGCAGGCGTCCCGCCTGCTCTTCAAGGTGCCTCAACCGCCGCGATGGTCGAGATTCAGCAAGAGCAGGTGGGACGCCTGCGCTCCCAGGGCAAGCGCCAACTCACAAAGTCTTCAGAGCATAACATCCGCACCTCAAATCCCCAGCTGCACCGTCCGCACGTTCGAAGATGGCGACATCGCTGCACTGCAAGTGTTGTTCGACGAAGACCCGGAGTACTTCGAGATCAACGGACGTGCGTTTCCCGTCGAGGAGATGCGCACAGCACTGCCGCCCGGCCGCACGTTCGACGACAAGCTCACGTTCGTGCTCGAACGCGACGGGCGGGCCGAGGGGATGATCGACATCATCCGCGGCTATCCGGAGCCGCATGTTTGGTATCTGGGTTTCATCTTCTTGTCGAAGCGCGTTCGTGGCAACGGCGAGGGGCGACGCTGTCTGCGTGCGCTCTACGATTGGGTGCGTGCACAAGGCGGGAGCGCGATCCGCCTTGGCGTCGTCGAAACCAACGCAAAGGCGCGGCATCTCTACGCTACGGAAGGCTTTGAATTGGAGGCGACGCGCGAGGCCGATCCGGCAGTCAAACGGATGCGGCGCACGCTTGTGCTTCGCCGCGCGCTTTAGTCTACTGGCGGAAATCGTCATCACATCGGGAGAAAGCGCATGACACTCGGCATCGTCGCAACGTTGAAAGTGAAACCGGGCAAGGAAGCGGAGTTCGAGGCCGTGTTCCGCGATCTGCAGGCGCAGGTGAAGGCGAACGAGCCCGGGGCGCTGCAGTACGAAGTGTTCAAGTCGAAGGCGAACGCGTCCACCTACATCGTCATGGAACAGTACAAGAGCGAAGCGGACCTCGCCGCGCATCGCGCGACGCCGCATATGGCGGCGGCGGGGCCGAAGCTTGGCGCCGTGCTTGACGGGCGGCCGGGTATCGAAATGCTTGAGAAGCTTTGAGAGGCGCACGCGCATGGAACTCGGCTTTACGAAGGAAGATCTGAAATTCCGCGACGAGGTGCGTGCGTTCATCGCCGAGAAGTTCGACGAGGATTTGCGACGCAAGATGGCGTTCACGAAGAACGGCTATCTGGATAAGGCCGGCCAGGTGAAGTGGCAGAAGGCGCTCTATGAGCGTGGTTGGATCGCGCCGAACTGGCCCAAGGAATACGGCGGCGCGGGGTTCAGCGCGAACCAGAAATACGTCTTCGACATCGAGATGTCGTCCGCCGGAACGCCGATCGTGAGCCCGATGGGCGTCAAGATGGTGGCGCCGGTGATCATGGCGTTCGGCAACGATACGCAGAAGAAGAAGTACCTGCCGTCGATCCTGTCGTCGGACGTGTGGTGGTGTCAGGGCTACTCAGAGCCTG
>JANNEL010000738.1:0-2503 GCA_031378595.1 Alphaproteobacteria bacterium | reverse complement strand
GGATCTCGACGCCATCGCGCTTCGCCAACTCGCGCGCTTCGGCGCTGGCGCGCACGTTGAACGCGATGATCGGCGCGCCCGATGCACGAGCCAGAATGATGTCGCTCTGCGTGACGCCACCGACGCCGGCATGCAGCACCTGCGCTTTGACTTCGCTTGTCGACAACCCCGCAAGAGCGGACGAGATCGCCTCGACCGAACCCTGCACGTCCGACTTCACGACCAGCGGCAGGATCTTCGCTTCGCCGACACCCTTGGCGGCCAGCACCTGATCGAGCGATGCACGCCCACCCGGCCGCGTCCGCGCGTCGCGCTTCTTGCGCGCACGGAAATCGGCAACTTCGCGGGCACGCGCTTCGGAATCGACAACCGCAAAGTCGTCGCCCGCTTCCGGCGGTGCCGAAAGACCCAAAATCTCAACCGGCTCGGACGGACCAGCACTCGGCACCGGCTCGCCACGCTCGTTGACGAGCGCACGCACGCGGCCCCATTCGGCGCCCGCCACGACGATGTCGCCAACCTTCACCGTACCGCGCTGCACGAGCACGGTCGCGACCGGGCCGCGGCCCTTGTCGAGCTTCGCTTCGACGACCGCGCCCGATGCAGCACGCAGCGGATTGGCCTTAAGGTCCAAGACTTCGGCTTGCAGAAGGATCGCTTCCTCAAGCTTGTCGAGGTTGATCTTCTTCGTGGCCGACACTTCAACGGCCTGCGTCTCGCCACCCATGGATTCGACGACGATCTCGTGCGTCAAAAGCTCGGTCTTGACGCGATCGGGCGTCGAGTCCGGCTTGTCGATCTTGTTGATCGCGATGATCAGCGGAACCTTCGCCGCCTTCGCATGATTGATGGCTTCGATCGTTTGCGGCATGACGCCGTCGTCGGCGGCAACGACCAGCACGACGATGTCCGTCACCTTCGCCCCGCGCGCACGCATCGCCGTAAAGGCCGCGTGGCCCGGCGTGTCGAGGAACGTGATCTTCTGGCCCGACGGCAGCTTCACCTGATAGGCGCCGATATGCTGCGTGATACCGCCCGCTTCGCCGGCCACGACATCCGTCGAGCGCAACGCATCGAGCAGCGACGTCTTGCCGTGGTCGACGTGACCCATGATCGTCACGACCGGCGCGCGTGGCACCAGCGTTTCGTCGGCGTCCACATCGCCGGTCAAACCTTCGAGAACGTCGTCTTCCGCGACGCGCTTGACCGTGTGGCCGAACTCTTCCGCGATCAACTGCGCGGTATCGGCATCGAGCGACGTGTTGATCGTCACCATCTGCCCCTGCTTCATCAGGTTCTTGATGATGTCGACGCTGCGCGTCGCCATGCGGTTCGCCAGTTCCTGAACCGTGATCATTTCCGGAATAACGACGTCGCGAATGATCTTCTGCGGCTCTTCTTTGACGCCCATTTGCGCGCGCTGCGTGCGCTGCACATGGCGCTTGTAGGCAGCGATGGAACGTACGCGTTCTTGATCGTCGAGCGCCGTAACGACGCTGAGCTTGCCGCGACGCCCGTCGTCCGCAACCTTGCGCGGCTGGGTCGGCGGCTTCGCACCGGGGCTACCGCCCGGACCGGTAGCGCGACGCCTGCGCCCATCGTCATCGTCCATCGGGCCACGACGTGCCGGCGCTCCCGCACCAGCACCACCGGCAGGCGGACGCGTCGACGGTGCGCCGCCAGGACCACGCGCAGCAGGCGCTCCACCACCGGGTCTCGGTGCGCCGCCACCAGGCCGCGCTGCCGGACCACCGGCGGGACGTGCACTCGGGCGCGGCGCTGATGTGGCAGCACGTTCTTCCGGTGCCTCACGGCCGCGCGAAACGTCTTCTGTCGCGCGGCGCGAATCTTCTTCGGCCTTCCGCTTGGCGGCAGCTTCACGCTCTTTCGCGAGCTTCGCATCTTCTTCCGCACGGCGCTTCGCTTCTTCCTGCGCGCGACGCCGTTCGCCTTCTTCGGCGACGCGCGCATCCGACAGCGCGCGCGACCGCGCTTCCTTCTCGCCCTCGGTCAGCGTGCGCAACACCATGCCGCCGGACTTCGGCTGCACGGGCGGTGCCTTCGCGGGCTTCGTCGGCGCTGCTGGCTGCACGGGCACTGCGGCCTCAACGGGCTTCGCGGCTTCCTTGACTGGCTCCGGCTTTCCGCCTGGCCGCACGACGGTCGGGCGTTTCTTCTCGACGACGACTGCCTTCGAGCGGCCATGACTGAATGCTTGGCGCACCACGCCTGTCTCCGGGCGCTTAACGCTCAAAGTTCTTCCACCGCCGGACGCATGTAGCGTCTTTTCGCCGTCCGGGGTCTTGCCGTCAGTCATGCGTACCTTTCGATTCTTCGAACTTGCAAAAACACGAGCGCCGATGCGTCGCGGTCATCAAACCGCACCCCATTCCGGCGGACACAAAACGCGGAAACCGCCAAGCCGCCCCGCCTCAACCAAAAACCGAGCTGCGAGCGCGCCTGAAGTGAGGGCAGCATGTACCACACTTTCGCGCCCGAATGC
>JANNEL010000644.1:0-6387 GCA_031378595.1 Alphaproteobacteria bacterium | reverse complement strand
GGAACATTGAGTTCGGTCACGATCGAAGAAGAAATTCGCAAAGGCGATACGACGATCTTGCTGGCCCCAACCATTGGCGAGCGCAGCACGCCAAGCGCGACCTATGACGCGGTGGGATTCAGAGGAACCGTGTACCAGGATTGGTCGCCGGCCGTTTCAACGCGAACAACGGTGTTTCTGGCCGAGAAAACGCCCGTCTTCGCGCATGTCGATGTCGCGCAAGATATCACCGTACGCGTGGCCGCTCGGACGACCGTGACGGCAGGCATTCGCTGGGCTGAATATTTCGACGAGCGCGAAACGGCTTTCGCCTCCCTAGGCGTGCGCCAGTATTTCGACGGCGGATCGATCGCTTACCGGCTCACCGGCACCGAGGTCGAAGGAGACGAGTTTCTCGCGCATCTGATCAACTTGAGGCTCGACGACAGCGAAGGCGGCGGAAACACGCAGTTGTGGCTAAGCGTGGGCGATGGGTCTTCGCAGTTCGACGACAATTTCAGGGCCAGCAATCGCTCGGTCACGCTTCAGCGAACGCAGCCTTTGTGGGATGGTGTCGCTCTGGTGGCCGCAGCGGGCCTAACCCAATACGCATCCGCCGGCGGCCACTACATGGCCACGACCGTGAGGCTCGGCTTGTCGACGAAATTGGATTGAACCGAATGTTGGAGCGGGCGAGGCGATTCGAACGCCCGACCCTAACCTTGGCAAGGTTATGCTCTACCCCTGAGCTACGCCCGCGCTCCGTTGGCGCCGTTAGGCGGCACCTCGATTCAAGGCCGTGGGTTATGACGTAAAGGCGTGCCGGTTGCAATACGGGCGTTCGCGCGGGGAAAACGCGCACTTAAGGCGCCTCCAGTTCCTTCAGCCGGCGCTGATAGATCGGGCTCAGGCACGAAGCAATCGCGCGCCCCCGGCACGATGCATCGCGCATCTTGAGCCACCCGCGTTGCTGCGCGCGGAACGCCTGTTGCTCCGCCTGGTCGTCCATCCAAGTCAGCTTGTACGCATACGCCTCACCCAAGCGCCGATCGAGGCGCGCGAGGTCGTCCGACGAACAGATCGCCCGCTCGACATCGCTGCGTGCCATGAGGCAGTCGAAAGAGGCGGCCGGCAGTCGCGGATTGGGCCGCATGACGTCGCGCAAATTCGAAAGCGGGATGCTAACCTCTTGCGGTCCCGCCGCATACGCAGCGACCTGATAGGCGTCGAACGTGATGTGCAACAGGCGCGGCAAAAGCTCGAACGAGGTGAAGTTGCGCGCGTTAGGACCGGCCCCGCGGCGGATCCAATCCATATCCGACATTCCGTCCGGCCCGGCCATGTCCTGTTTCAACTTTGCGATCGAAATGTCGCTGATGCGTTGAATGCCCTCGGGCGAAAACAGTTCCGCGATCTCGAGCCGCCGCCCGTCCGGCAAAAGAAAGTTGAACGTATCGGACGACGTATTCGGATGTGCCCCACCGCTGTAGCTGTAGGTCTGGAAGGAGACGACGATCATCTGCGCGTCGTTGCGCGTGATCTCGTAACTCACCTCGGTAGCCCAAGGGTTCGGCTCCCCCGTCGACTCGCGTGCGCTGTCGGCGAACTCTTTCGCGACGCCGCGCGCCCAGGTCTCAAGCTGCCGGTCGATCGTGGCGCTTCCAAAGCGAGGGTACGAGATGTCGATGTCGTAACCCTTGCGAGTCTCCTTGATCGTCATCTTTTGCGGGGGCGCGGCCAGCGCCATACCGGCGAGCAGCAGCGACAGAAGAAAGGCGGCGATGCTGCGCATATGCGTAAAATCCTCGAATTGATCGTACCGGGAGCTTAAGCAAGCCCACGCTAAGGTGCAAAAGGCTTGCGTACGCCTTGGCGTTGTCCCACCAATTGCGTAGCTTCGATTCGTCATTTCTGAGGTGCCGAAGTGTTCAAACTAAGATTCGTGGCACTAGCCGTCGTCTTCACGGTCGGCGCCGCTCTCGCGGCAGGCGAACCCAAACCGGTGAAAGCACCGCTCGACACCGCCGTTCTGGCCGAAGCGACAGCGGCCGTCGACGCGTTTCATAAAGCGTTGAAAACGGGTGACAAGACGGCCGCCCTTGCCCTCCTCGATAACGGCGTCGAGATTTTCGAGCAAGGCAGCGTCGAACGCTCGAAGGCGGAATACACCACCAAGCACTTGGACGCGGATGTTGCGTTATCGGGGGCTACGAAGGCCACGCGCACAAACCGCGGTGGCGCGATCCTCGGCAACCTCGCCTACATCACCAGCGAGAGCAAAGTCACGGGCACGTTCAACGCCAAGCCGGTCAACTCGATTTCAATCGAGACGATGGTGCTTCACAAGTCGCCAGCGGGTTGGCGGATTCTGCACATCCACTGGTCGTCGCGCGACGCGAAGTAAGCGTCAGAGAAACGCCTTCAGCTCCGCGACGAAGCGGTCGAACTGATCGTGGTGCAGCCAATGTCCCGCTTTCTCGAACACGACGACGCGCGCGCTTTTGAACGCGTTCAAGCGCCCGTCCTTCTCCGGATTTGAAGCCCAACTATCCGCGCCGTAAATAAGAAGCGTCGGGCACGCGATCGCGCCCCACAACGTTTCCGTCTCAGCCTGCCCAAGATCGAACGGGGGGAATACACGCATATAGGGATCGAACTTCCAGCTAAAGGTGCCGTCCTCGTTCTGGCTCGTGCCCTGAACGGTTAGATGCCGCGCCTGCTCGTCGCTGAGATAACGGTTCGCCTCTTTCATGCGCGCGAACGCTTCGTCCAGCGTCGCGTAACGATGCGGCAATCGCCCGGCGAGCGCGCGCTTGGCATCGATCCATTCGCGCAACCGCGCATCGATCGGCTTGCCCGCCCGCTCCGCCATCATCTTCGGTGAAGGCCCAAGCCCCTCAATCGCGACCAACTTGCGTACGTTCGCCGGATACGTCCCCGTGTAACGAAGTGCGATGTTGCCGCCATAGGAGTGCGCCACGATCGTCACCGGCGCGAGCTGCAGCTGATGGATCAGCTGTGCCAGATCGTAGAGCGTGGTCAGTCCGCCGTAATCCCCGCTCGGCGACCAGTCGCTATCGCCATGCCCGCGCAGGTCCGGCGCGATAACGTGCCATTTGTCGCGCAAGGCTTGCGCCGTCCAATCCCAGCTTCGCGAATGGTCGCGCCCGCCATGCAGTAAAATGAGCGGCGGCGCGCCAGGGTTCCCCCAATCGACATACCGAAGGCGAAGCCGCTGGGAGATGAAGCTATGGGAGGTGGGTCCGGTGATCATGCCCCCATCTTGCCCGCGTCCGGGAAACATGATCAAGGAGGCGCCAATAAAAGGAGCCCGCCCCCGTGAAAGCACTCGTCAAATCCCACGCCGAACCCGGCCTCTGGCTCGAAGACGTGCCGATGCCCGCGATGGGGATCTCCGACGTGTTGATCCGCGTGCTCCGCACCGGTGTCTGCGGCACGGATTTGCACATCTACAACTGGGACGATTGGGCGAAAAAGACGATCCCCGTGCCGCTCGTCATCGGCCACGAATTCGTGGGCGTGATCGAGAAAGTGGGCTCCAACGTCACTGAGTATAAGCCCGGCGAAATCGTCTCCGGCGAAGGCCACATCGTCTGCGGCCGCTGCCGCAACTGCATGGCCGGCCGCTACCACATGTGCGCAAACACCAGCGGCATCGGCGTCAACCGCAACGGCGCCTTCGCCGAATACATCACCATGCCGATGACGAACATCTGGCACCACCACGACGGCGTCGACCTCGACGTCGCCTCGATCTTCGACCCGTTCGGCAACGCCGTTCACACCGCGCTGCAATTCCCGGTCTTAGGCGAAGACGTCCTGATCACCGGCGCAGGCCCCATCGGCATCATGGCAGCCGCCGTCGTGCGCCAGGCCGGCGCACGCTATGTGGTCATCACCGACCTGAACGAGGCGCGCCTCGAACTCGCGCGCAAAATGAAGGTCGATCTTGCGATCAACGTGAAGGAAACGACCGTCGCCGACGCGCAGAAAAAGCTCGGCATGAGCGAAGGCTTCGATGTCGGCCTCGAAATGTCCGGCAACCCGCAAGCCTTCCGCGAGATGCTGAACAACATGTGCCACGGCGGCAAGATCGCGATGCTGGGCATCCCGTCGACCGACATGGCGATCGACTGGAACAAAGTCATCTTCAACATGCTGACCATCAAGGGCATCTACGGCCGCGAGATGTTCGAGACCTGGTACAAGATGTCGGTCCTCGTGCAGTCGGGCCTCGACATCGGCCCGGTCATCACCCACCGCTTTGACTACAAGGATTTCGAGAAGGGCTTCGCCGCCGCGAAAACCGGAAGCTCCGGCAAAGTCGTCCTGAAGTGGAGCGACTTGTAACCCTGGCTCTCGAACCTCGATTTGTGATAGCTTCAAGCCATGAGAACGAAAGACCTCACGCCGCCGCACGAACTCCTCCGGCAAGCCGACCTTGCTGACGATGAGGTTGACACGTGGGAAGAGGATAACTGGTCCGCCATCGAAGCCGCTCTCGCTGAAGCCGAAGCGTCATTTCAGCGAGGCGACTATACTGAGTTCGATATCGAGAAATTCCTAGTCGAAGTTCAAAGCCGCCCGGCAGCGAAACGCTGAATCGGCAATGGAGCAGCTGCGCGTCATCGTTGTCATCGATGCGCGTTTGGATCTTTTGGGCATCCGAGATCACATTGCGCAGGATAAACCCGCGGCAGCAAACGCGCTCATGGCGCGGTTCGGCGCTGCGTTTGCTCTGATCGCCGCCTTCCCGAGTATGGGCCGGCGCTCCAAGCGCAAGCCTCGTCTACGTAGACATGTGGTGCGCGGTTACATCATCTACTATGAAGCGCACCCGAAACTCGGCTTCGTGAAGATCATGCGAATTCTTCATGGCCGACGAAAACTCAGACTCTAAGAGAGACTCATGTACGGCGCCGTCAAGCAGCACATCGCCAGCACGCTGGCCGAAATCAAAGCCGCCGGTCTCGAAAAGCCCGAGCGCGTGATCGCAACCCCGCAATCGGGCCACATCCGCGTCACCGGCGGCAAAGATGTCCTGAACCTCTGCGCCAACAACTACCTGGGCTTGGCGAGCCACCCGGCGATCGTCAAAGCCGCCCACGAAGCGCTCGACCGTTGGGGCTACGGCATGGCCTCTGTCCGCTTCATCTGCGGCACGCAAGAGATACACAAGCAGCTCGAAGCCAAGATCAGCGAGTTCTTAGGGACCGAAGACACGATCCTCTACTCCTCCTGCTTCGACGCGAACGGCGGCCTGTTCGAAACGATCCTGGGCGAGGAAGACGCCGTCATCTCCGACGAGCTGAACCACGCCAGCATCATCGACGGCATCCGCCTCTGCAAAGCGCAAAGAGCGCGCTACAAGAACGGCGACCTCGCCGACCTCGAAGCGAAGTTGAAAGACGCAAGCACCGCCCGCTTCCGCATGATCGCGACCGACGGCGTCTTCTCGATGGACGGCTACTACGCCAAGCTGCCCGAAATCTGCGCACTGGCGGAGAAGCACAACGCACTCGTCATGGTCGACGACTCGCACGCCGTCGGCTTCACCGGCAGGAACGGCCGCGGCTGCCACGAACGCTCGGGCGTCATCGAAAAGATCGACATCATCACCGGCACGTTGGGCAAGGCGCTCGGCGGCGCCAGCGGCGGCTACACCTCGGGCCGCAAAGAAATCATCGCGCTCCTGCGCCAGCGATCGAGGCCCTACCTGTTCTCGAACTCGATCCCGCCCACAATCGCCGCCGCCTCAATCGCAGCGATCGACCTGCTCAAGTCCTCAAGCACGCTCATCGACCGCCTAAACGACAACACAAAATTCTTCCGCGCCGAAATGACGAAGGCGGGCTTCAATTTAGCCCCCGGCGAACACCCGATCGTACCCATCATGATCGGCGACGCGCCCTTGGCCAGCCGCTTCGCCGAAGCGATGCTGACGAAAGGCATCTACGTGATCGCGTTCTCGTATCCGGTGGTGCCGCAAGGCAAGGCGCGCATCCGCACGCAGATGTCCGCGGCACTCACGCGCGCCGACCTCGAAGTCGCGATCGCCAAGTTCATAGAGGCCGGCCGCGAGATGAACCTTATTCGCTGACGATACGAACCTGGCGCGTCGGCTCGAACGTCTGCGGATAGCCCGGAACGAATGTCTGCGACACGTCCAAGATCTCGCCGACCGCCCGTTGCCGCTCCGTAGGCATCACAGGCGCCCACGCCATCGCCGTCCCGGCCAATGCCTGCGCCAAAGTCGCAAGCGCCCCCGCCATCTTCCGCCGGTAGTTCGCCATGAGCCCCTCCTTGGCGCTCTAACGGCGCCATTGGAGGCAACGCTATCGGAAACAAATTTCGATCGGGTTAGGCAAAAGTAACCATTCGGTTACG
>JANNEL010000639.1:0-2737 GCA_031378595.1 Alphaproteobacteria bacterium | reverse complement strand
TCGGCCGCGAACGTGCCGGAGGCGATGAGGTCGAGATCCTGCGTCAACGGCATGTCGCGTACGATGACAACTGTTTGGCCTGACGCCGGCGCGTTCGCGAAGACGACGTTGCCGGTCGCGGGGTAGGTCACGATGTCGATCGTGTAGTCGGCGTTCAGGGTTTGCAGTGAGTCTGCGAGCGTCGCGTTGTTGCGCAGGTAGACCTTCAGATTCGCTGGCGCCCAGATCTTGAACGCAAACGGAAACGTGGTGCTCGCGCCGTTCGCAGCAAGCGAAACGCGCGCAGCCGTGGTGGACAGCGTCATGGGGGGCTCCAATGAAAAAAGGCGCCCGTTGAGGAGCGCCTGTAATCGGTTTGGCTGCGTTGAGATGCTGGCAGCTAGATCCTTTGGGGTGTCGTTACCCGCGCGGCGGGAGACTGATCAGAGACGTGACCAACGTTCAGTGCCGCGCACAGGAACAGTTCGCCATCCAATGTGGCCTCAATCGTGGCTAATCCAGGCTCGGTGAACACAGCATTAGCGAAGCCAATCGTCGTGACCAGAGTTGCGATGGGGGGCTTTGAGCCTTCCAGCAATTGGAGGATTTCCGCGCGAGCGAAACTCTGACTCGCAACGGGTTTCTCCTGTCCCGGCACTCTAACTGCAATAGAGTATGTCTGTATTGCGGTTGGTAGTTCGAACACCGCGCGCGCATGTACGGTCAATTTCGGAAGCATGAAGGGGAACGTATCCGCCCCTAGATTGTCTGGGAAGACGCCTATAATTGTAATGGAACCTGATGCTTCTTGTCTTACGTCCTCGCAGAAGAAGGCACTTACAAAAGGCCTCTGGGCACGGTGATCACTCATTGCGAGGTCCTTCGCTGCCACTCACCCCGACCTACCGCGGATGACGGCACAGTTACGACGCTCGCGCTCGTTACGGTGCTAACCACTTGGTCCGAGAAGCGGTGTTCGGTTGGTTGCTCGTTGGCCGTGCCTTCGCTTGAGGGTTTCAAAAATCTTACATCAAGGGTTCGCCCAATTGACCAGGCCAAGTCAGCAAGCGTTCTTATGGTGAGGTTGGACTCACCTGTCAGCTGCCGATTCAGAAGCGACCGATCCATTTCTAGCTTGCGCGCCAATTCGGCTTGCGTGAAGCCGCACTCGTCTTTGGCCTCTGAAAACGCTTGTTGAAGTGATCGCTGAGCTGCGCCAACCATGCGACCGACCTGGCGTGAACGTTCATTAATTTGGAAACGATAAGACGTCATTTGGGTCCCCACTGAAGATGCACTTTGGCTCATCTAACGGCAGCAGAGTACGCAGCCGCACAGTTTGTCCGACAAAACCATTGTAGAGGTTGTGATCCTTGCATTTGGTTGCGTCTGACCCGAATGCTGCGATGAACGTGTCAATGTGGCTGAACCATCCAAAGATGCGGAGATCGATTGTCTTCAGGTACCAAACGCCATCGGCCGTTCGCCTCCAGGGCTTAAAACGACGGTTGAAAGGCAATGGCCCGCCACTGATAAACTCGTGAAGGAGATCGTCCAACTGCTCCGGCATCGTCTGCATGCGATCGACCACTGGCTCCAGCGTTGGCAGTTCGCTTTCTAGAAATTTCACGAACGACTCCAGTCCGAAGATCCGTCTAAAGGGCTGCCTGCCGGGATCGAGTTCCACTTCGATCCGCGTGAGAGCTCCAGCTGCGACTAGTTCCTCGATTGTTGACATATATGTCCACAATTCGCCAGTAAAGCGTTAATGAGCCACAAGAACCTTGGATAATCGACAGGTGGAAAGGCGCAACCCGCAAAACTTGTGACTGTCACCTAAGGAGGCACAATCAGTTGTACATGCCGGTGATGGTTAGGGCGAAGGCTTGTTCGATGGCGTGGGCGATTGCTTCGCCGTTCGCGGTTCGGTCGAAGGTGTGGGTGCGGTGGGTGCGGTCGGTGGGGGTGAGGTCGGTGGCGGCGCGCAGGTGTTGCAGGGCGTCGGTTGGGGTGAAGCCGGCGTTTGCTGCGGCGGTGAGCGTGTGGGCGTCGGCGATGAGGCTCTTCGGGAGTCTGGCGACGAGTCCCTTCTCTTCGAGGGCGGCGATGCGTTCGGCGGCGCACAGGGCGCGTTCGGCGTCACCGGATTTTAGATCGGCGGCGATGGTGCCGTCGGCAGCGTCGGCAATGTCTTCTCCGCGTGCGCGTTTTTCGCGGAGGGCGGCGGTGGCTGCATTGCGCTGCGCCGCGACTTCCGTTGCTGCTTTGCTTTGGCGGCGGAGTTTTCGCGTGGCGTTCGGGCCGATCGTCTCGGTTTGCGCGAGCCAGGCGGTGAGGCCTGCTTCCTCGCCCTCCCCGCGCGCGGCGGCTTCGATCGCGTTGGCGGCGTCGGCGTGGGCGCGCATCGCTTCGACGTTCGCACCGTTCGCTTGCGCCGCGTCGGCTTGATCGATTGCGGCGGCGGCTTGCTTGCCCAACATGCGCAGCGTCACGCGGTCGAGGCCGAACGTTGCATCGGCCGGACCTTCGCGTGTCTTGATCAGGTCGGCCGCGTGCGCCGGGTCGCGCTCAATCAGCGAGCCAAGTGCGGCTTCCGGGTTTTCGGTGAGGCGCGCGCGGAAGGCGGCCTCGATTTTTGCGGGCAGCTTTTGTCCGTCGATCGCCTCGCGCGCGGCGTTCGCGTGGGCTTCGAAGTTTTCGGGCGCGGCGCGCGTGGCCTCGATCAGCGTGTCCAGCGTTTTGCCGGTTTGCACGACAC
>JANNEL010000629.1:0-2151 GCA_031378595.1 Alphaproteobacteria bacterium | reverse complement strand
ATAAACGCACCGCCAATGAGTGTCCGTTTCATGGGGATGTCTCCAAGTGGGGGTGAAGACGAATATGGCATTCCAGCACCCGTTCGCCTGAACGCCCGCTGAATGAACGCACACGAAGCAGCGACAGCCCGCTTGGCCTTTGCGAAAGCCTGGCCTAACTTCGCGCCCATCAAAACACACACCTGCGCTGGAGTTTCCAAGATGAAAGCCGTCCTCTGCAAAGCCTACGGCCCACCCGACAGCCTGGTCGTCGAAGACGTGCCGAGCCCGAAGCCCAGCGACGGCCAAGTCCTCATCGACGTGAAGGCCGCGGGCGTGAACTTCCCCGACGTGCTGATCATCCAGAACAAGTATCAGTTCAAACCGGCGCTTCCATTCTCCCCGGGCGGCGAAGTTGCGGGCATCGTGAAGGAGCTCGGGCCGGGCGTCACGAACGTGAAAGTCGGTGACCGCGTAATGGCCTCGACCGGCTTTGGCGGCTTCGCGGAAGAAGTCTGCGCGCCGGCAGCGCGCTGCATCTCGTTCCCGTCGAATAACGATTTCGTTCAGGCCTCAGCCTTTGTGATGACATACGGCACCACGCACCACGCGCTGAAAGATCGTGCGCATCTGAAGAAGGGCGAGTCGCTGCTTGTACTATGCGCCGCCGGGGGCGTCGGCATCGCCGCGGTCGAGATCGGTAAGACTATGGGAGCGCGCGTGATCGCCGCCTGCTCGTCTCAAGAAAAAGTCGACTTCTGCATTGCGCATGGCGCCGATGCGGGCATCGTCTATCCGCAAAATCCGCTCGACCGCGACGCGCAAAAGAAACTCTCCGAAGACTTGAAGAAGGTCATCGGCGGTGACGGCGCGAACGTGATCTACGACGGCGTCGGCGGCGACTACGCCGAACCGGCGCTCCGCTCGATCGCCTGGGAGGGCCGTTACCTGGTCGTCGGGTTCCCGGCCGGCATCCCCGCAATCCCGCTGAACCTGTCGTTGCTCAAGGGCTGCCAGATCGTCGGCGTCTTCTGGGGCGCCTTCACCGCGCGCGAGCCCAAGCGCAACACCGAGAACCTGCAAGAACTCATGCGCTGGATCGAGGAGGGCAAGTTGAAACCAACGGTTTCAAAAACTTACCCGCTGGCGAAGGCCGCCGAGGCCCTGAACGACATGGCCAACCGCAAGGTGAAAGGCAAAGTCGTCCTGGTCACCGGCTAGGGCGCGACCGCAACGACAAAAAAAGAGGGGCCCCACGGCGGGGGCCCCTTCTTTGGCTGCGCTACCGGCTGTCGCGGAGGCAGATCAGAACCGTGATCCGCGCCCCAAAAGCTCCAGCAACGTCGCCCAGAAACCGCGGTTCGATGAGCGGTGCTCATTCTGCGGCATCATATAAAGCGGATATGCCTTGAACATTGGAAACCTCACTTTCTTACATAAATGACCTAGCTAAGCCAAAATATGGCGATGAGTTCCCGTTAATTCAAACGAGGACTTCTCATCGACAACATGAGAGAAATTCATAGACTAAGCCAATGCAGCGCAGACTTCCGCCATTGAATTCCCTGCGGGCCTTCGAATCCGCGGCCCGTTTGCTTAGTTTCACAAGGGCGGCCGATGAATTAGCGGTCACCCAGAGCGCCGTCAGCCACCAGGTCAAATCGCTGGAGGATTGGGCCGGCCTTCCCCTGTTCCGCCGCGACGGGCGCGCTGTGGCCCTCACAGAGGCGGCAGCCAAGTTCCTGCCGGCTGTGACGCTCGCCCTCGATCAGCTCGCCTTGGCGGGTCGCAAGCTTCAGGCCGTAGATCCAGGGCAGGGCTGGCTGACCGTCGCCGTGATGCCCTCCTTCGCCGGCAAGTGGCTCGTGCCCCGCCTCTCAACGTTTCGCGCGAAACACCCGAACATCGACGTCTGGCTCGCGACGTTTGAAGCCCAAACCGGCGCGCTCGGTGCCGATGTCGACATCGCGATCCGATACGGCCGCGACGAGTGGGCGGGCACGGGCCTGACCAGCATCAAGATTCTGAGTGAGGAACTGTTCCCAGTCTGCGCGCCGGCCATGGCAGCGCAACTGCAAGAGCCAACCGACCTCGCGCGCGCAACGCTGCTGCACGATGAGTTGCGCGAAGACTGGGCGATGTGGCTGCGAACCGCGGGCGTCACAACGGTCG
>JANNEL010000608.1:0-4473 GCA_031378595.1 Alphaproteobacteria bacterium | reverse complement strand
CTTCATCATTGTCGTCGTCGGCATCCTGATCGCATTTCAGATCACGGCGTGGGGCGAGCAGCGCGCCGACCGTGCAAAGGAGGCGCTTTACCTGTCCGAGCTGGTCGAAGACTTGAACGCTGACCTCATCGAGATTGGTTCGATCAAGCGCACCGCGGAAGTCCGCATGGGCGCGTTGGAGAGGATTCTTGCACTGACCGGCATCGAACCCCGGCGAACGCTTCTATTTGACGGGGTTACTCACACTTTCGATCCGGCGCCGCCCTTTAAGAGCGATGATCCGTACGAAGCCAATATTCAGTTGACGAATACGCCGGATCTCGACGGATCGCGCGAAACATTCCAGGCGCTTATTTCCACGGGTGATCTCGGATTGATACGCAATCGCGCTCTCGCCCGGCAAATCCAGACCTATTATGCAGGGATGACAGAGGCCAACAATCTCGAAGGCGCAGCGTTGAGTCACGCGGCGATGGTCAAAGATTCCCGCCTGCGCCTTGGCGTATCGCTGACAGGCCGTGTGACGGTGGAGGAGCTTGGTGCACTTGCGTCCAGGGATCCGCGCTTCCGTGCGGAGCTGGAAACGTACTGGACCGGCAGCGCCTACCAAGTCAGGGCGATGCAGCACATGCGTAGAACTGCCGAAGCGTTGATCGCCGCGGTTAAAGCGGAGCAACGCCGGTGATGCTCCGCCGCGTAGCCGGACACGCAAAGGCGAATTGCCTCGGCAAATCTCTTCGCGTTGGCTCAGCGTGCGCGCAATCTGCGGCGGCGCGTCGAGCGGTGGAAGCCCAGCTGCGGTCGCTTACGACCAAGTTCGCGGGCGATCGTTCGTGGCTCGTCGGTGCACTGCGGCAGTCGCTGCAAAAGCGCATGCCGACCGCGTATGAGGTTGTCTACGAATATCGCGACTGCTTCGTCATCAGCTATTCGCCGAACGAGCACGGGTACGACGGCGTTCTTGCCGTTCGCGGCAGTGCGGACGACGTGAAGCTCTATTTCAATTTGGCAAGGGATTGCCGGATCCGGAAAGACTGTTGCGGGGGGCGCCAAGCTGGGTGCGCTGGATTGAGATAGAGAGCATATCTACAATCGCCTGTCGCCCGGTCACGCGCCTCATCGAAGAGGCCATCGCGCGCAGCCCACACCGTTCGCGCGCAGCGGCCGCGGTGATCATTCGTTCGTTGGCGAAGGCGTGAATATGTTTGTTCTCACGATAATTACTTGAGGAAACGGCATGGCACTTGAAATACTTGATGGCACGATCGAAGCGACCGCGCCGATGCGGGCGAGCGGTGGGTATGCGATCTTCGATACGCTGCGTTTTCGCGATCGGAGCGGCGCTGAGCGGAGTTTCAAGACCGTGTGCACGGCTGGGGCGGTCACCGAGCTTTTGCGCAAGGGCGGCACTGGGCGGTTTTATCTTTCCAGTGGCGGCGGACAGACCGGTATCCACGGCGTGCGCCTCGACAACGGTACGCAGGCTTACGCGCACTACAACAACATGGAAGTCATCGTTCTGATCGGCATCGCCGCGGGTTTGGGAACGGCCGTCATCGGGATCGCGACCGGCGAATGGTTCTGGGCGATACCGTCCGTGATCGGCGTGCTGTTGGTTGGCGCTTATGTTTTTCTGCGCGGCGTCCGCGTTGCGGGCAAGCAGCAGTATGAGAACGACAAGAAATAGCGGAGAGCGCCGTGAAGCTTTACACGCAAAGGGTTGCGCCAAACCCAACGAAGC
Organism: Alphaproteobacteria bacterium; assembly: GCA_031378595.1. Classification (GTDB taxonomy): domain Bacteria; phylum Pseudomonadota; class Alphaproteobacteria; order Micropepsales; family Micropepsaceae; genus SZUA-430. The sequence continues at coordinate 2,732 of JANNEL010000608.1, read as the reverse complement.
TCGACCTCTACCTTGCCGAGAAGGCAGCGCTGGGGCTGGAAATTCCGCTCGAAAGAATTCTCGTCAACCTCATGAAGGGTGAGCAACGCTCGACAGCCCTCAAGGTGAAGAACCCCCTCGGGCGCGTTCCATTCTTGGAGTTGGATGACGGTACGATACTGACGGAGTCGCTCGCGATCATCGAGTACCTCGAGGAACGTTGGCCGGAGCCTTCTCTCATCGGGACGAGCTTGGAAGAGCGCGCCTTGGTGAGAGCGTTGGAGAGAAGCATCGATGTCGACATTCTCTATGGTGTTGCGTTGATCCTTCATTCGTGCAACTCCCCGGCCGGCTACCCGAAAAACCCCGGCGTTGCGGCCTGGTTCACGGCCTCGATCGAGGCGCCGCTGTCCGTTCTCAATCACAAGCTCTCGGACGGCCGCCCGTTTGTCGCCGGCGCGCAGCCAACGATCGCCGACTGCTCGCTTGGCGCGGCATTGCAGTTCGCCAGGTTCGGGAAGCTAGAATTGCTCGGCCCCTACGAACACATCGGGGCATGGGACAAGCGCTATCGCGCGCGTGAAGCGGTGCGGTCAGTGTTTATCTTTTAGCTTGGCTCCGTCTGCGTAGCGACATAGCTCGTCGAGGAACGCGGTTCGCTCGGCGTGATTGCGAATTCTTACAAGGCGGCCTTTGAAGTGAGCCGCGATTAGTGCCGCGGCCTTGGGCAACTGCTTTGTCCGGTAGGTGACGATATAGCGGTAGAAGTCGAGGTCGAATTTCTCCGGGCAGCCGGGCGCTAGGTCGGGTCGCGTTTCGGCGCGATAGGTCCACCAGCGTTTGATCGCGCGGAAGAGACTGAGTGTCGTCGGCAGGTCGAGCAGCACCATCACCTCCGCGCGCGCGAAACGCTCTGGGCTCAAGCTCGTGAAAAACTCGCCGTCCAATATCCAGCGGTCTTTCGCTAGGACCGCATTCACCGCGCTGCGAAACGCGTCCAGATCAGCCGGCGGTTTCCAACCCGGTTGCCAATAGAGCTGGTCGAGATGAACCGCCGACGCCCCGGTTCGCGCAGCGAGCTCTCGCGCGAACGTCGACTTCCCCGATCCCGGGGATCCGATGACGACGATCCTATCCATCGCTGCTCCGGCGGCGGGAAATATGGGCACGTCATATCATGGCTGGATCTGCTTCCGGCGGGTGCGAGGTGCGCTCGTTTCGCGAGATTTTGCTTGCATTTTTGAGCGTGATGTTCTATATTTGTTCTCACATTGAAGGTGGTCTCGGATTGCCGTTTTCCCTCGGCGCGTGGGCCGGGCGGCTGCGACTTGAAAATTGCACATGGGTTTTCGATTGCGCGTTGACGCTCAAGGCGGACAGTGTCCGGTGAACGCGGACGCTCGTGTCCGGATTCGAAATTGGTTGGCTGGTCAAGAGCTTGACGCTTGTCCGGGCTGTCATGGCGGACACTGTCCCAGACACTCGACTTCTGTCTGCCTTGTCCGGCTTGGTGCGCTGCGCTTCGAGGCCCTCAGAAAAATTTGCAGGGCGATGTCGATCTCGGCCAAGCTCGTTCGTCGTCCTGATGAGATCCAAAAGGGATCGGCTCAAACAAGGAGAAGACGATGCGCGTTATGGTGCTCTCGAAGGCCTCGGCCGACGTCAAAATGGACGGGCCGCCCACGCCCGAAATGCTGGAAGCCTTCGCGGCGATGGACAAGTTCATGGAGGAGCTCGTCCAGGCCGGCGTCTTTGTGGCGGCGGCCGGCTTGAAGAACGGCGCTCAGGCTAAGCGCATCGTCTTCGACGGTAAGAAGCGCACGATCACAGACGGGCCGTTCGCTGAGACGCGCGAGTTGGTCGTCGGCTTCTCGATCTGGCAGGTCAAGGATATGGACGAGGCGATGGCCTGGGCGAAGCGCGCGCCCGCCAGCATGCCTGGCGAGATGGAAATCCGGCCGTTCTACGAGGCGGAGGATCTGGCCGCGTTCATGACGCCCAAGGAACTCGCGGCGCCCCGTGACGGGGAGCGCGGAAAGCTCGGGGTCGCCTGACGCTCTTGTCTTGCCCGCGGCCTTGCCCGAAAAGGCTTGATGACCGCAGGCGAGACGCATCAGGCGATCGAGGCGACCTTCCGCATTGAACGGGCCAGGCTCATCGCTGGCTTGGCCCGGATGGTGCGGAGCGTCGACCTTGCCGAGGAGTTGGCGCAGGACGCGCTGGTCGTCGCGCTCGCCGAGTGGCCGCGGACTGGCGTTCCGTCAAGTCCCGGCGCCTGGCTGATGGCCGCCGCCAAACGGCGCGCCATCGACGCTCTCCGCCACGACAAGATGCGCGCGCGCAAGCATGAGGAGATCGCGCGGACGCTGGACGAAACGTCTGACGGCGGCGCCCAAGCGATCGAAACGGCTATGGACGACGATCTTGGCGACGAGCTCTTGGGCTTCATCTTCGCGGCCTGCCACCCGGTGCTCTCGCCGGACGCGCGCGTGGCGCTCACGCTTCGGGTTGTCGGTGGGCTCACGACCGATGAGATCGCGCGCGCGTTCCTCGCAAGCGAGGCCACGATCGCGCAGCGCATCGTTCGCGCGAAGAAGGCGATCGCGAACGCCGGGCTGACGTTCGCAGTGCCGCGGGGCGCCGAACTGGCGGCGCGGCTGCCCTCGGTGCTCGAGGTCGTCTACCTCATCTTCAATGAGGGCTACGCGGCGACGGCGGGTGACGATCTGGTCCGGCCGGGGCTCGCCCAAGAA
>JANNEL010000557.1:0-5462 GCA_031378595.1 Alphaproteobacteria bacterium | reverse complement strand
GGAAGCTGAGCCAGAGTACGGTGACGGTCGCGGGAACGACGAGGACGGCGTTCTCGATGCCGACCCATTGCGCGAGCGCGCCGTACATGAAGGAGCCCGGTGGGCCGCCCGCGACGTTGGCGAACTGCAGCATCGAGAGCACCCGCGCGCGATAGGCGTGCGGCGCTGCGATCTGGATCATCGCGCGCGTCAGCGACATCGCGATGCCCGACGTTAAGCCCCACCAGAACATCAGCCCAGCGAAGAACTCGAACGCCGGCACGAAATGGGCGACGGTGAAGACGAAGAAGTTGTTTAGCGAAAGGCACATCAACAGGCGGCCCGGTCTTTCGACCGGCGGGATGCGCGAGAAGGCGAACGCCGAGAGCGTCAGGCCGAGCAGGAACGAGACGTAGACGATCGACATCGCGCCCGAGCTCGCGTGATAGACGTCGCGCACCATCAAAGGTATGCCTACCATGAACCAACCGTTGAACAGCGGTGCGCCCAAGACGAGATAAAGGATGATCGTGCGCAATCGTTCATGCGCCCAAGCGACTGCGAAGCCTTCGCGCGTCAACGCGATCCAGCGCGACAGCGGGGCGGGCGTGTGCACGTCGAATGGTGTGACGACGGCCAAGCGCGACGAGAGGACGCCCGCCGTCGCGAGGAGTGCTGCCTGAAGGCAGAGCAGCGGGACCGCGCCCACCTGCTGTGCCGCGGCGCCAAGCCCGGTGCCGACGAGTTGACCGCCAAAGGTCGCGGCGATCGTCATCGGTACGGCACGGCCGAGGCCCAACGTGTGCGGCACGACATGGGAGAGCAGCGCGTCGCGGGCCGGCATGATGAATGCCCCGAAGATCGAGAGTGCGAACATGCAGCCCGTGATCGTAGGAAAGCTTAGCAGTTGGAGGGCCACGACGAGTGCGAGTGCGATCGTGGTGATTGCCGCGCCCATCTGAAGGCGCGCGAGATAGCCGCGCAAATCGCGCCCGTCGGCGGCGGCGCCACCGAAGAAGACGAGGAACATCATCGGCAGCGACGCGATCATCTGCGCGATGCCGACCATGACTTGGCTTTCTTGCAGCTCGTGGGCAATCAACCACGGGAAGACAACGCCCATCGTGCCGCCGGCTGCGAAATGCGCGGCAAGCGACAGCAGATAGCGCGGCATCGTCTCGGGCTTGGTCATTCGGCGGGTTCGTGCTTCAGCGCCGCGATGTGCCAGATCCGCGTCTGCGTGACGAGCCAGAGCAACACCAGCGCCATGAGGCCTGCCGGTACCAGCGCAGCGTTTCGGGGACCTAGCGCGTGGACGACGAAGCCGATGAGGAGTGCTCCGACGGACATGCCGCCGGTGAACCCCAGTTGATAGAGCGAGAGAATGCGCGCGCGGTGCGCTGGTGGCGCATATTCCTGCACCGTGGTGCGCGTCATCGACATCATGACGCCTGCGCCCAAGCCCCAGACGAAGACGAGCGCATAAAGCACGGGGAGAGGTGCTGGGATACTGATCAGCGCCAGAATCAGGGCGCCGTTCGAAACCGCCATCACAACGAGACGGCCGCGGTTGACGATGTTGCCGATGCGGCTGATCACGATCGATGACAGGATCGAGCCGCCCCAAAATGCCGCCTGCATCGTTGAGTACTGCAGAACGGTGCCGCCAAATTCTGAGCGCAGGATCAACGGGACGAGAACGAGAAACGCGCCGACGAATAGGACGCCAATTGCGAGCGTCAGCACGTTGATCGGCAGAAGCTGTTCGGAGTTTGCGACCTCACGCAAGCCCGCTGCGATGCGTTGCAGCGGCGTCCCTTCGCTTGTGTGCGCGTGATCGGTGTGACGGGTCGAGGGTATCAAACGGTAGGCGGTGTAGATGCCGACCAGTTGCGCCACGGCTTGCAGTAGGATGATCGGCGCGGGGCCGGTGACCGCTGCAAGGCTAGCGCTCAACATGCCGGCAATCTGACAGAAGAACGTCACGCCGATCGTGGTCGTGACCGCGCGCTGGATGCGCGTGCGGTCGTCGCCCAGCACATCGCCGAGCATTGCTTCGCGCGCGGGCATCGTGAATGCCGTGATCGAACCCATCACGAGGCCGTAGGCGATCAACCACTCGAAGCGCAGGGTGCCGCTCCACACGACGGCCGCAAGCACGAGGGCAGGGACGAGCGCCAGGGTATGGCAGCGAATCAGCAGACTTCGGGGATCGGATTGGTCGGCAATGTTTCCGCCGAAGAGGATCAGCAGCATCGACATGATGGTGAGCGACATCTGCGCGATGCCGACCTGGATCTCGGTTCCGTGGAGGACGGTCGTCACCAGATATGTGAACATCACCATCTGAACGCCGGCCGCCAGGAACCACGCGCCGCCGCCGGCGAGGTACCAAGCAAATTGCCGATCGTTGGCGGATGGGGACATAAGGTTCGACGAGCCTGACGCGTGCTGTGATCACGGTTACCAGGTGCGCGCTTCGTCCCCAAGCCCGTTTGCCGCTGCCTCGTCTCTTGCCCAGTGCACGGCGGGCCGCCTGGCTAAACTTTGCCGGCCTGGCCGAACGTGGTAAGCGACACATCGACGGTGATTTGCTCTTTCGCGGGCCGGGCCGATGCGGCCAGAATGTCGTCTGCTCGCGATCCCTAAGGGTAGTAGGCTCAGGACTAAATGAAGCCCGTCATTCTCATTGTGCTCGGCTTTGCCACGTTGCTCGTTCTTGTGAGCGTGCTCGTGCCCATCGCGCGGCGGCTTCAGGTGCCGTTTACGGTGCTGCTGGCGGTCGTCGGCGCGGCCTTGGGCTTTGCGCCGTACTTGAGCGGCGGCGAGTTGGGCTCCTTCCAGGTCATCATCGATGCCCTTGGCGCACTGAAAATTCCGCCCGAAGGTTTCCTCTACGTCTTCCTGCCGCCGTTGTTGTTCGCGGGCGGGCTCACGGTCGACGTGCGGCGGCTGTTCGACGACATCTGGCCGGTCTTGGTGCTCGCCATCGTCGCAGTGTTGATGTGCATGGTCGCGGTCGGCGTGACCTTGAACCTTATCACCGGTACGTCGCTGATCCTGTGCCTACTGCTCGGGTCGATCGTGGCGACCACGGACACAGCCGCGGTGCTCGGCATCTTTCGCGATATCGGCGTGCCCAGCCGGCTCTCGGTCATCGTCGAGGGCGAAAGCCTCTTCAACGACGCGGCCGCCATTGCCCTTTTTGTCGTCATCTTGGGCGTGCAAACGGGGCACGGCGAGGCGAACCTGTTCGAAGGCTTGCTGGAGTTCGCGTGGGGCTTTTTGGGCGGGCTCGTGCTTGGCTACATCATGGCGTGGCTGTCGGGGCTTTTGATCAGCCAGCTGCGCGGTGCGGCGGTGACCGAGATCACGATCTCCGTTGCGTGCGCCTACATGACGTTCGTGGTGGGGCAGGACTTCCTGCACATTTCCGGCATCATCGCGGTCGTGACGGCGGCGATGGTTTTTGCCTCCGACACGCGCACGCGGCTTTCGCCCGGCACGTGGGACATCTTGCTGATCACGTGGCGGCAGCTCGAGTTTTGGGGCACGTCGCTCATCTTTATCTTGGCGGCGATGCTGGCACCGCAGATGTTGGGCGATGTGCAGTGGATCGACGGGGTTGCAATCGCGGCGCTGTTCGTCGCCGCGCTGGTGGCGCGGGCGATCGTGCTTTGGGTGTTGCTGCCGATGCTGTCGTGGTTCGGCCTCTCGCAGCCGATCTCGAACGAATACAAGATCGTGCTGTGTTGGGGCAGTTTGCGCGGTGCGGTGACGGTGGCGCTGGCGTTGCTCGCGGCGTCCGAAATCGGAGGCAGCGCCTACGAGACGCAGCTGACGGACGAAGCGCGCTTCATCTTCGTTATGGCGATGGGGTATGTGCTGGCCACGTTGCTGCTCGCGGCGCCGACGCTCAGGCCGCTGATGAAGTTCCTGAAGCTCGACAAGCTGTCGCCGGAAGAGCGTTTGGTGCGCGACCGGGTGATGGCGCTGTCGCGCGGTCGTGTGCACGAGAACCTTGTGCAGGTGGCCCATACGCTGGGGCTTTCAAAGGCGATGATGCCGCAAGAGCATCCGCACGCCGCGGAGGCCGAGGCGACGGGCGGCAAACTCGGCCGCGACGACTTGGTGCTCGCAGGGTTGATCGTGGTTGCGAACCGCGAGACGGAGCTTAGTCTCGAATACTTGCAGCGCGGGCTTGTGGGGCGGACGGTTGCGGAGCGATTGCGTGCGGATGCGGGCCGCGTGCTGGACGGCGTGCGGCAATCGGGGAACGTCGGCTATCTCTCGGCGGCGCTCGGCAACCAAAAGCTGACGCGGCGGTTTCGGACGGCGCTTTGGCTGCAACGGAACTTCGGCTGGAGCGGACCGCTCGCCGAGGAAATCGCGAACCGCTTCGAGCTCTTCCTGGTGAAGGAGTTGATGCTGCGCGAGCTGCTTTCGTTTGCGGACGCGAAGGTCGCGCAACTCATCGGCAAGCATGCGACGTTCACGGTGAAAGAAGCGCTGGAAGGGCGGGTTCAGGCGATCAGCGGCGCGATCGCGGCGCTCGACCTCCAGTATCCCGATTTCACGAAAGCGATGCGCACGCGCTATCTTGAGCGGCTCGCCATCGGATTGGAAGAAGCCGAATATAGCGGGCAGCACTCGCAGTCGCTCATCTCGACGGAAGTGTTCGAGAGCCTCGAGGAAGACCGTTCGGCGCGGCGGCAGGTTGCCTCGGCCCGGCCGCAACTTGACCTGGGGTTGAAGCTGACCGAGATGCTGGCGAAGGTGCCGATCTTCGTGGGGCTAAAAGAGGATCAAATCGCGCGCTTGGCGCAGATGCTGACGCCGGAATTGTTCACGCCGGGCGAGCGCATCATTCGCGCTGGCGATCAGGGCGACAAGATGTACTTCATTGCGTCGGGCATCGTCGACGTTTTGGTCGTGCCCGATCCGGTTAGGCTCAAGACCGGCGACTTCTTCGGCGAAATGGCGCTCCTAAACGACAAGCCGCGCAACGCCGATGTCGTTTCGGCGGGTTACACGAACATGCTCGTGCTCAAGCGGCGCGACTTCGACGCGCTGCTGAAAGCGCATCCGGGTATGCGCGAGAAGATCGAAGAGATCGCGCGCAAACGCGAGGTCGAGAACACGCGGCCGTTGACGCTGGCAGGAAAGTAGGCTTGGCAACGCTAAGGCGTCACCGAAATTCTCAGGGTTCCCTCGTCCGTCTCGCCGCCTTCGGCGCCGATCCGGATGAGGGTCTGCTGACTCTGTTACTTTCCTGTGACTCTCCCACCCCAATTCGAGAACAGTTCGCCGACGCAGGCTCCCGTCGATCTATCGGCGATGACTTTGCGGGCGTTGATTTCGAGACTCCCGATGGCGTCTTCGACAGGGCCGCCGAGGCCGCCGGCGGCTTCCGCCCTGGCGGCGATTTCCTTGGCGAGCGCCCGGCAAGGGTCCACCTGGCCATACATCACGTAGAGCGGGCC
>JANNEL010000555.1:0-4183 GCA_031378595.1 Alphaproteobacteria bacterium | reverse complement strand
GACTTGAGTGGATCAGAAAGAAGTCGTGGGTGGTCCGCCTGCGCGGACCATGACAGTAAGGGAAAGGGCGCGGGCCATTGCCTTTGCGCCGAAGGCGTACCAAGGTTTTGCCAACCTGCCATTTCGATTGGGAGAAGCTTCATGAGCGCCGCACCATCCGTGTTTCCAGGCTATTCGTCGGGGACGATCGACGACAAGCTGGTGAACCCCGCGCTCTATCAGGACGAGACGATCCACGACATCTATGCCGAGGTTCGGCGCGAGGATCCGCTGCACTGGACGGCGCCTGCCGGGTTTCGGCCGTTCTGGTCGGTGATGAAGCATGCGGATATTTTGGAGGTCGAGAAGAACCACCCGATCTTCGTCAACCGGCTGCGCACCTATCTCTCGCCGATCCAGGGCGAGGAGTGGGTTAAGGCGACGACGGGGGATACGCACCTTTTCCGCACGCTCGTCGACCTCGACGATCCCATTCATATGAAGCTGCGGGGCCTCACGCAGTCATGGTTCATGCCGCCGAACCTGAAGAAGCTTGAGGCGCGGATCGGGCAGATCGCCAAGGACCACGTCGACCGGATGGCGGCGCTTGGGTCGGAATGCGACTTCGTGAAGGAGGTGGCGCTTTGGTATCCGCTGCGCGTCATCATGATGCTGCTTGGCGTGCCGCCGGAAGACGAGCGCTTCATGCTCAAAATGACGCAAGAGATTTTCGGGCCCGGCGATCCCGATGTCGCGGCCGAGACGAGCCACAAGGCGGACACGGCCGCGTTCAGCGCCTCGGGTGACAACACCGTCGATCTGATGCAGACCGCGATGAAGCTCTTCGAGTATTTCGGGGCGATCACGGCGGACCGGCGTAAGAACCCGAAAGACGACGTTGCTTCGATCATCGCGAACGGCATGATCGACGGGCAGCCGATCGGCGAGCGCGAGGCGATGAGCTATTACATCATCATCGCGACCGCAGGGCACGACACGACGAGTTCGACGGCGGCGGGCGGGCTGCTGCAGCTGCTCAAGAATCCCGAGCAGATGGCGAAGCTGAAAGCCGACATGAGCCTGATCCCGAACTTCGTCGAGGAATCCATTCGTTGGGTGACGCCGGTGAAGCACTTCATGCGGACCGCGATGCAGGACTACAAGCTGCGCGGCAAGACGATCAAAGAAGGCGACGGCTTGTGCATGTTCTATTGGTCCGGCAACCGCGACGAGGACGTGTTCGAGGATCCGCTCAAGTTCAAGGTTGACCGCAATGTGTCGAAGCACGTCGCGTTCGGCTACGGCGTGCATGTGTGTTTGGGCATGCATCTCGCGCGCATGGAGATCAGGGCGCTCTACAACGAATTGCTGCCGCGGCTGAAGTCGATCGAGCTCAACGGCACGCCGAAGAACACGCTCGCGAACTTTGTGAGTGGGCTGAAGACGCTGCCGGTGCGCTACAAGATGGCGTAGCGTCTACGCAGGAAACGAAAGCTCCACATACGCCCCTGGCGTCAGCGCGTCGATGGCTTTGGCGATGATGTCGATGTGGTTTTGAATTCGCCGCCAATCGGTCGTCGGGAGAACAAGAATCGCGAGCCTGCGGCCAGAGAGGTTCTGCTGGTGCTGAAGGTTCTTGTCGGTTGTGAGGAACGCCTCGAATCCGGCACTCTCTGCAGCGACAAGCAGATCGCCGTTCTGCAGGTTTTGCCAGCCGCGCTCGAAGGTTGTGACGACTTCGTGACCAGTCAAGGACTGGCGCAGCGGTGCAGGTGTACCCTGATCGAATAAAATCCGCACGCGCCGTTACGCCGGTTCGAGGCTGCGTTGCGCATGTTCGAGAACGGCCTCGACTTGAGCGCGCTCGACGCCGGGGAACCACTCCAGGAACTCTTGAACCGTCGCGCCGCCTTCTAGGTTCTCGAACAGTGCCTTCACGGGGACGCGCGTGTTCTTGAACAGCCAGGCACCGCTGACTTTTCCGGGAATGCGCTCCACTGCGGGGCACTGCGACCAATCGATCATGCGAGTAAGGTGGTGGAATCGCCGGTCGAATTCAAGCGGATGTTGTGTGCGCTATTGAGCCGGTTTCAGCATTACCAGCGTCTGACGGATCGCAACTTGGTCGCCGGGTTTGGCTGTGACGGTGTCGACGATGCCGTCGGCGGCGGCTTTGAGTTCGTGCTCCATCTTCATCGCTTCGAGGATGACGAGGACTTGGTTCTTCGCGACGGTCTGACCCGGCTCGGCTGCGACCTTGATGATGCGGCCCGCCATCGGCGCGCGGACGACGTTCGCGCCGCTCAAGCCTTTGGGTTCGGCGGGGGCGTAGGTGATGTCTTCGAAGAGAGCGTCGCGCCCACGGTAGTAAACATGAACGGCGGACTCATAGCGGAACACAGTGGCAGGTTCTGCGCTGCCGGCATTGTCGATTTCTAGATATTCGGCTCCGTCACCCATGCGGTCGACATGCGAAATCCGTATGTCGGCGGCCGTTCTGTCGAGAGCGAAGCGCTTTTCATCCTTGCGCTCTCGCAACACAACGATCGAACGGTCCGATCCAGTTGAGCGCCAGCCTTGGCCCTTGCCGTAGGCAAGGCTGCAAGCCGCGATTTGGCCAAGCGCTGAGTGCAGATTCTGATCCTCGTACGCCGGTTCTCTGTCGAGCCAACCAATATCGACGCTCGCATTTATGAAGGCTTCGCGATTCAACAGGTCGATTAGGAAATTCCGGTTCGTTCGAATGCCGGTGATGCGCGCGCTTTCAAGTTCGCGAACGAGTTTTGTACGGGCGGCTTCGCGCGTTTGCCCGTGAGCAATCAATTTCACAAGCATAGAGTCGTAGTGACCGGAGGCGGCGCCGTTCTTGCCAACAGAGTCGGCTCTGATTTCGGTGCCGACATTCATCTCTCCAACGATCCCGGATTGCGGCGCAAACCCTGCGGCCGGATCTTCGGCGCATAGGCGTACCTCAATCGAATGGCCGCGGACGCGCACCTTTTGATTGGGTGAAGCGCCTTGGTCTCTCACGATGTAGGTGTCCACCAGTGCGGGATTGTCGACCAGCTCTCTGACGCTAAATGGCGGCCGGAACGGAATATCGATTGGCTTTCCCATCGCCACGTCGAATTGCAGGGCTATCAGGTTCGTGCCGGTGACTTCTTCCGTCACGGGATGTTCGACCTGGATGCGGGTGTTCATTTCGAGGAAGTAGAAGTGGCCGTCGCGGTCGAGGAGGTATTCGACGGTGCCGGCGTTGGTGTAGTTCACCGCTTTCGCCACCGCGACGGCAGCTGAGCCCATGCGTTGGCGCAAATCTTCGCTGACGCCGGGGGCCGGGGCTTCTTCGATGATTTTTTGGTTGCGGCGTTGGACGGAGCAGTCGCGCTCGCCCAAGTGGATGATATTGCCGTGGGCGTCGCCGAAGATTTGGATTTCGATGTGGCGGACGTTGTCGAGCGCCTTCTCCAGGATCATGCGGTCGCTGGCGAAGGCGGAGAGCGCTTCGCGCCTGGCGGAGGCGAGGGCGTCGGCGAAGTCGGCCTCTTGGGTTACGCGGCGTTGGCCGCGGCCGCCGCCGCCGAGGGCCGCTTTGATGAGGACGGGCCAGCCGATCTTCTTTGCTTCGGCGAGCAGCTTTGCTTCGGATTGGTCGTCGCCGTCATAGCCGGGGATCACGGGGACGCCGGCTTTGCGAGCGATCTCCTTCGCGTTGCCTTTGTCGCCCATCGCGCGGATCGCGGCTGGAGACGGGCCGATCCAGACGAGGCCCGCGTCGATCATGCTTTGGGCGAAGTCCGGGTTCTCCGAGAGGAAGCCGTAGCCGGGGTGGATGGCTTCGGCATTCGTTTGCTTGGCGGCGGCGAGGATGCGTTCGACGTTGAGATAAGAGTCGCGTGCGGGCGACGGGCCAATGTGGACGGCGGCGTCGGCCTCTTCCACGTGCAGCGCGCGCTTATCGGCGTCGGAGTAGACGGCGATGGCGCGCAAGCCCAACGCCTTGGCTTCGCGCACGATGCGGACGGCGATCTCGCCGCGGTTGGCGATGAGGACGGAGGTGAAGGGGCGGTGGAGAGTAATAGCGCAAACGCAGTCTGGGAGCGCGGGCGTCCCGCCCGCTCTGTGGGCCTGCGAGAGGCACCGAGGTCAGCAGAAAAGTAAGAGCCGGCAGGATGCCGGCGGTCCCTGGAAGTAAGAGCGGGCG
>JANNEL010000544.1:0-2675 GCA_031378595.1 Alphaproteobacteria bacterium | reverse complement strand
CGACATCCGGCCGCGTCCGCTTGAGCCAATCGAGCAGATTGGGCAGGCGCGAATTGATGTTGTTGACGTTGAAGGTCGCGATTCTCATGGGTTTGGTGTCGCCGAGCTTACACCGCCCAAAGGCCAGCGGAACGAGCGCTGTGCGCACTCGTCCGCGTTCCGTGGAGTAAGTGCTACTTCGGCTGCGGAATGACGCGTAGGTAGGGCTTTATCGCCTTCCAGCCGCCGGGATATTTTTGCTTGGCCTGATCGTCGCTGACCGACGGCGGGATGATGACGTCTTCGCCGGGTTTCCAGTTCACGGGCGTAGCGACCGTATGCTTGACCGTTAGCTGGCAACTGTCGAGCAGGCGTAGAACTTCGTCGAAGTTGCGGCCGGTGCTCATCGGATAGGTGAGCATCGCCTTGACCTTCTTATCCGGACCGATGACGAAGACCGAGCGCACGGTCGCGTTGTCGGCGGCGCTGCGCCCTTGCGCACTCGAGCCCGCGCCTTCGGGCAACATGTCGTAGAGCTTCGCTACATGCAGGTCGTGATCGCCGATCAGGGGAAAGTTCACGGCCTTGCCTTGCGTCTCCTCGATGTCGTTCAGCCAGCGCTGATGATCCGAGACCGAATCGACGCTGAGGCCGATGACCTTCGTGTTGCGCTTGTGGAACTCCGGCTTCAGCTTCGCCATGTAGCCGAGTTCGGTTGTGCAAACCGGTGTGAAGTTCTTCGGATGGGAGAACAGGATAGCCCAGCTGTCGCCGATCCAATTGTGGAAGTCGATCTTGCCTTCCGTGGTATCGGCTGAAAAATTCGGCGCTTCGGAGTTGATCCGCAGTGACATGTCTTTCCTCCTCATGTCGTGGGACAGGCGCGCAGGATAGAACGCCGGCGTCCGCGCGTCACCGTGACCGCGGCTACGCGAGGGCCCATTCGGCGCCCGTGGCGCCCGTTCCAACAGACATTTTGCCCGCGTCAGATGACCATCGGCGTTGTGCGGGAATTGTGAAGTCAAAAGCCTCAAACCGACGCACGATTCTTACCCATCGTCACCAGCGAAACTGCGGCCTTGGCAAACTCACAGCGCCGGAAGCGGGACGTCTTGTGCCTTAGAATCTGAAAGCGAGTTGGCAATCGCGGTGACGAGCGCCGCTGCCATCGTCTCATAGCTCTCATTGCCTTCGGCCACGCTCGCCCGCCGCGGGTAACCGAAATAAGCTTGTGGCCCGCCCGCTTCGTCGAACGTGCGCGCGCCCTTCGTGAACGCCTCGGTCAGGCTAGCCGGATTATCGGCGAGCCGCGCGCGTTCCGCGTGATCGACAAGATCCGGCCGCGCCGCCATGATGAGGCTTGTCTCGTATTGCCCCGCGTGACATGCGCCCGACTGAAACTCGGCCGTCAACGTTTGCGCCAGCTTGCGCCGCGTGAAGTCGGGAAACGCGACGGCAAGCCCAAGAGCGCGAATCTCCTCCGCCGCCTGCCGCAGCATCGCGACATTCGCTGGATCGAAGTGGCTGTTGGCGAGTGCGAGGCACGCGAACCCTTGCGCCTTCAAACTGCGCGCGATGTCGATCATTAAGGCCTTCGCCGTGGCGGTGCTGACCGTGATCGTGCCGGCGAACGCCTCGGCGTATTCGGCCGGCATATACGCAAGCGGGGGCAGCACGAAGGCGGCGACGCCGCGGGCAGCAAGCGCGCGCAGAACGCGCGCCGCCATCGTCTCGCTGATGATAACGTCGGTCGAAAGCGGTAGATGCGGCCCGTGCGCCTCCGTTGCGCCGCACGGCAGAATCGCAACCACCGGCTTTCCGCTCTGCAAAGCGTCTCGGATCGCAGTCCACGCATTCTCGGCAAAGACCGGTTTCATCCGTGGAGCGCTCTCAGCTTTTTGCGATCGACCTTGTCGCGATCGTTGCGGGGCAGGGCCTCGCGGACGAACGCCACCCAATGCGGCGCCTTGTACCGCGCGAGCTTCCCCTTCGCGAAGGCGATAAGATCCGCCTCCAATGCGCGGGACGCCGTACTGGGTTCTTTCAACACGACGACCGCCAGGGGTTTTTCGAGGCCAGATGCGTCCTTCTTCGCGACAACACAGCACTCGCGGACCGCTGCATGCTGCATCAGACAATTCTCGACCTCGAGTGGACTGACGTAGATACCGCCGCTCTTGATCAGATCGTCGCCGCGTCCTTCGTAATACCAATACCCGTCGCCATCCTGGCGGAACTTGTCGCCGCTGACGATCCAGCCGCCACGCAGATGCTCCTTCGATTTCTGATACGCCGAATGATAGTAGAGCGCCGCGGAATCGCCGCCGATCCACAGCGTGCCGACGTCGCCCTGCGCCACCGCATTGCCCTCGTCGTCGACGAGCTTCGCCTCATACCCCGGCACGAGTTTTCCCAAACTGCCGGGGCGCACGTCGCCGGGCCGATTGCTGATATAAATGTGAAAGCTCTCGGCGCTTCCGATACCGTCGATGATCGGCACCCGGAACGCCTTGTCCCAGCGTTCGTGGAGCTCGCGCGGCAACGCCTCGCCCGCACTCCACATGAAGCGCACGCTGGCGATATCGCGGCGCTCGGCTTCCGGCGCCTGCAACATCTTGTTGATCAAGGTCGGCACGCTGGTGAGGACGGTCGCCTTGTGCTTGGCGATGAGATCGAACAGCAACTCCGGCGTCGGT
>JANNEL010000486.1:0-1790 GCA_031378595.1 Alphaproteobacteria bacterium | reverse complement strand
CCCTGACGCACGTGCACGGCCGCCTGGCGGAGCTGCTGGCCCTGGAAATGGAGTACGTCGACGTGAGCGAGCCCTCGGGGCGATCGCTCCCGGTCCTGGCCAAGAATCCCGGCGCGGCGATCCCGCTCGAAACCCGCATGGGGCGAGGACCGCTGGGCTTCTACGTGCTGCACGGCCCACACGCCGAGGCGATTGCCCTGCTCGAAGAAGGGACGCATCTCTTCTGCCCGAGGCAAGGCGCCTTGAGTCCGGTACAGGTGATCGCCGTCCCGTTGGGCGCGGGCACGAACTGTCCTGCGCTGCGAATCTTCATCGACCCGGCCTTGACGATCATTTTTGTGTTTGACGCTCCAAACGCTTTGCGTCGTCCCAGAGGGCGTCCATCGCTTCCAGTGTCACTTCGCCGAGTTTGTCGCCGCGGGCTTTGATCGATTGTTCGACGTGTTTGAAGCGGCGGATGACTTTCGCGTTCGTGCCGCGCAGCGCTTCTTCCGGGTCGACGTCGAGGTGGCGCGCCAGGTTCACGCAGACGAACAGGATGTCGCCGAGTTCGTCGGCGAGTTTTGCTTTCGGCGCGCCGGCGTCGATCTCGGCCGTCAGTTCGCCGATCTCTTCCTTCAACTTGTCGAGGATCGGTGCGCGCTCTCGCCAGTCGAAGCCCACGGACGCCATTCGTTTCTGGAGTTTTAAAGCGCGGCTGAGGGCAGGGGAGGGCAGTGGTACGTCGTCCAGGATGCTGGCGCCTTTGTCGGGGCGGCCGGCGCGTTCACGCTTTTTATGCTCTTCCCATGCGATGGTTTGCGCCTCGGCCGTTTTCACGTCCGCGCCTGCAAACACGTGCGGGTGGCGGCGCAGCATCTTTTGCGAGATCGCTTCCACGACGTCAGCGAACGTGAAGGCCCGCGCCTCACTTGCCATCTGGGCGTGGAAGACGACTTGGAACAACAAGTCGCCGAGTTCGTCCTTCAGCGCGCTCATGTCGTTCCGCTCGATCGCGTCGGCGACTTCGTAGGCCTCTTCGATGGTGTAGGGGGCGATGGTTGCGAACGTCTGCTCCACGTCCCACGGGCACCCACCCTGCGGCGCGCGCAGCGCGGCCATGATGGCGAGCAGCGCGTCGATGCTCTTCAGATTTTCAGGCGTATCCATGGGCGGTTCGGGTGCTCTCAGCTGATATCAGCGGTCGTAGCGAACACCGCGAACTGGGAACAGCGCAGAGCGGGGCGCGGCCGTGGTTTGCCGCAGATATCCGCCATTCCGTGTGTATTTTTATCGCATAATATGTATTATGAGCAATGACGAATCATGAAGGTTGGAAATCAGCGGGTTCCACCTGATCCCGGTTCGTCACTCGTCGTCGACCGTTGATGCTTCGCGTTCGGCTTGGACTGGAAGTTCGTCGCGGCGCGCGATTGTGCCGAGCCATTCCTTGCTCCATTTGTTGTGCGTGATCTCGCGCAGTTGGCGTTGCGCCTTGTCGACGGTCGGTGGCTTGCCCGACCCTACTCTGGCGGCGAGCGCTGCCGTGCCGACCGAGAGGCCCTTGAAGGCTTGGTACTCGCGGTGCTCGGACGAACTCCAGCCCAGGATGCGTTGTTTGACGATCGATTGACGCAGCAGCTGCACGCCTTGGCGGAACAGACCCAGCGTGCGGATGTCGGCATCTGTGAGCGTCAGTTCGCTAGCGATGCGCAGCAGGATTGCTTCGACGTTCGCCTCGAGGGCCGCGGCACGGCGCATAAGGTCCCAGAGCGTGGTGTCTTCCGTTTCGTGGTCGGCGTCGCGGAATG
>JANNEL010000457.1:0-4385 GCA_031378595.1 Alphaproteobacteria bacterium | reverse complement strand
TCCGAACCGGCGGCGCGACAATCCGCTGCGCAGTCGCCCGGCGAGAACCGACCCACTCACCAGTCATTGCAGCTGTGGACTGGCGCGAGCTTCGCGGGTGAAGGCGAAGTCGGCGTCCCAGTCGCCGGTGTCGAGGGTGTCGTAGAAGATGCCGCCGACACCGCGCGGTTCGCCGCGGTGTGGCAAGTAGAAATACTCGTCGCACCAGGCTTTGAAGTCCTTGTAGTAGGACGGATTGTGGCGATCACAGGCGGTGCGTAGCGCAGCGTGGAACGCGGCCGTATCGTCATCGTTCGGTACCATTGGCGTGAGGTCAGAGCCGCCGCCGAACCAGGCTTTGCTGGTCACGATATGACGCGTGTTCATGTGCACGGCCGGCACGCGCGGGCTTTGCATGTGAGCGACGAGCGAAATGCCTGCGGCCCAGAAGCGCGGGTCTTCGGCGGCGCCCGGGATCGACTTTGCGAACTCACTCGAAAACGTGCCATGCACGGTTGAAATATTGACCCCCACCTTCTCGAACACGCGGCCACGCATGATGGACATCGTGCCGCCGCCATTGTCGGCACCGGAAGTTGCATCGCGTTTCCACATCTTGCGCTCGAAGCGGCCGGGCGCACGGTCGACGAATTGTCCCGTGAGGTCGTCTTCGATGCTTTCGAAGGCGACGCAGATACGGTCGCGCAGTTCCTCGAACCACGCGGCTGCGCGCGCTTTTCGCTCGACCGTAAGGTCGATGGTCATGTCTGGCTTTCCCCAAAGACGCCGGTTTGGCGCAGAGCTTCGCCGAGGATCATCGCCGCTGCAACGGCCACATTGAGCGAGCGCATGCCGTCCACGAGCGGAATCCGTACCGTTTCGTCGGCGTGTGTGGCGACCTCTGCGGTCACGCCCGCGCTTTCGCGACCGAACAGCAAGGTGTCGTCTAGGCGGTAGCTGATGGCGGTGTAGGGTTTCATTGCCTTCGTGGTAGCGAGGATGAGGCGACCTTGGGTTTGTTCGCGGAATGCCGCCCAAGACGCGTGGCGGATGACGTTGGCGCGCGGCAGATAGTCCAGGCCT
Source organism: Alphaproteobacteria bacterium (assembly GCA_031378595.1). Classification (GTDB taxonomy): domain Bacteria; phylum Pseudomonadota; class Alphaproteobacteria; order Micropepsales; family Micropepsaceae; genus SZUA-430. The sequence continues at coordinate 3,323 of JANNEL010000457.1, read as the reverse complement.
GCGCGCTTCAAGCTCGCGTCGCCAAACGGGAAGCCGCAGGGTTCGATGATGTCGATCGCGACATTCATGCACGCGCCGAGCCGAATAATCGTGCCCGTGTTGGCGGCAATGTCGGGTTGGAAGAGAGCGATGCGCATCGATGACCAAACGATCCACTGCACGACGCAGCGTTGCGCCATTTATGCGGCATCGTGCCGCAAGACCATAGGGGGGCGACTCTCTATTTTGCCGCGGAATTCAAGGCCTTGCCGAAGGTTCGGCGCGGTTTGTCACCGCGACGGATCCACTTCTCAAAACCACATCTTCTTCGTCCCACATCTTCTTGTGCCCAGAGGGGGCTTCAACCTTGGCGCATTCCATGGACAACGCCAACGTTACCCGGCGTGATTTCATCTACGTGGCCTCAGCTGCTGCTGCGGGGGTCGGTCTTGCCGCCTCGCTTTGGCCCTTCATCGATCAAATGAATCCGGCGGCCGATACGCTGGCTTTGAAAGAGGTCGAGTTCGATTTGTCGCCGCTGATACCGGGGCAGATCGTGACCATCGAGTGGCAGAAGAAGCCCGTCTTCATCCGCCGCCGCACGCCGGAAGAGATCAAGGCTGCCGAAGACACGCCGCTCGAAGGGCTGCGCGATCCGCAAGCGGACAAAGACCGCGTGCAGAAACCGGAATGGCTGATCCTGGTTGCGACGTGCACCCATTTGGGCTGCGTGCCGGATAAGAACAACAAGGGCGAATTCGGCGGCTGGCTGTGCGCTTGCCACGGTTCGCAGTACGACACGTCGGGACGCATTCGCAAAGGTCCGGCGCCAAAGAACCTAGCGGTGCCGCCGTACCAATTCCTGACGGACACCAAAGTGCTGATCGGCGCGGCTCCCAAGCCTGCGGCCGCTGTCGCTGAACACGGTTGAGGGCGGTCATGGCACACGGAAACTACTCCTACAAACCGACGAACGCCTTCACGAAGTGGCTGGACTCGCGGCTTCCGATCATCCGGTTGCTCGACGAGACGATGCTGCAATTCCCGACGCCGAAGAACCTCAACATGTGGTTCACGTTCGGCGGCATCCTGACGTTCATGCTGGTGGTGCAGATCGTGTCGGGCATCGTGCTTGCCATGCACTACGTGCCGCACGAGACGCTGGCCTTCGACAGCGTCGAGCGCATCATGCGCGACGTGAACTACGGCTGGCTGATGCGCTACATGCATTCGAACGGCGCGTCGATGTTCTTTGTCGCCGTCTACCTGCACATTTTCCGCGGCCTTTATTATGGGTCGTTCAAGGCGCCGCGCGAGGTGCTTTGGCTGCTCGGAATCGTGATCTACCTGCTCATGATGGCGACGGGCTTCCTGGGCTACACGCTGCCTTGGGGTCAGATGTCGTTCTGGGGCGCGACCGTGATCACGAACTTCTTCTCGGCGATCCCGCTCATTGGCGAGAGCATCACACAGTGGCTGTGGGGATCGTTTGCGGTCGACAATTCGACGCTGCAGCGGTTCTTCTCGCTGCACTATCTGTTGCCGTTCGTGATCGCAGGTGTGGTTGTCCTGCACATTTGGGCGCTGCACGTTCCTGGCAACAACAACCCGCTCGGCATCGATGTGAAGGGGCCGCAAGACACGGTGCCGTTCCATCCGTACTACACGACGAAGGACGGGTTCTGGATTGCGGTGTTCCTGATCGTGTTCAGCTATTTCATCTTCTTCAATCCGAATGCGCTCGGGCACTCGGACAACTACATCCCGGCGAACCGTCTGGCGACGCCTGCGCACATCGTGCCCGAGTGGTACTACCTGCCGCTCTACGCGATCTTGCGATCGGTGCCGGATAAGCTGATCGGCGTCATCTTGATGTTTACGGCGATCCTCGTTTGGGCGTTGCTGCCGTGGCTCGATACGTCGCGGGTCCGGTCGAACAACTTCCGCCCGATCATGCGGCAGTTCTTCTGGATCTTGATGGTGGTGATTTTCCTGCTCGGCTATCTAGGTGCGCAGACAGCGGACGACACCAACCTCGTCTTCTTCGGCGTGGAGTTGCCGATCGGGAAGCTGATCCTGTCGCAGCTTCTGACGTTCTACTACTTCGCCCACTTCTTCGTGATCACGCCGTTCGTCGGTCTCTTTGAGACGCCGAACCCGGTGCCGGAAAGCATCTCGAAGGCGGTGTTGGCGAAGAAGAACGGCGGCGCTGTCCCCGCGGCGGCAGAGTGATGGGGGCGATGATGAAACTCAAACTCTTGGGCGTTCTTGCTCTGGCGCTCGGCTTTGCCGGCAACGCGGTTGCGGAAGATGCGCACGCGGTGAAGGCACCGAAGACCGTTACGTGGTCTTGGGAGGGGCCGTTCGGCCACTTCGACCGCCAGCAATTGCAGCGCGGCTATCTGGTCTACAAGGAAGTCTGCGCGTCCTGCCATTCGATGCATTTGATGGCGTTCCGGAATCTGTCGCAACCGGGCGGACCTGAGTTCACCGTCGCGCAGATGAAAGCGATTGCGGCCAGCGTTCAGGTCAACACGCTTGACGACAAGGGCGAAGCGTTTGACGACAAGGGCGCGGCGATCCAGCGGCCGGCGACGTCTGCGGACCGTTTCCCTCCGCCGTTTGCAAACGAGTTGGCGGCGCGCGCGGCAAACAACAACGCCTATCCGCCGGACCTTTCGGTCATCATCAAGGCGCGGCCGAACGGGGCAAACTACGTTTACTCGTTGCTAACGGGCTATTCGGAAGCGCCGGCTGACTTTCAGTTGTTGCCGGGGTTGAACTACAACGAGTACTTTCCGAACCACCAAATCGCGATGCCGCAGCCGTTGGCCTCGGACGGGCAAGTGACCTACGCGCCGGACGCGGGCAATCCTGCGGCGACCATCGACCAAATGGCGAAGGATGTGGTCGCGTACCTCACGTGGGCGTCTGAGCCCAAGATGGAAGAGCGCAAAGAGCTTGGCGTGAAGGTCATGATCTTCCTCGTCTTGCTGTCGGTGTTGCTGTTCCTCGCCTATCGTCAGCTTTGGAAGGACGTCGACCACTGACGGCGTTGCAGTCTTGAATTTTCGGGGGCCGGCGCCATGTGTGCCGGCCCTTTGTTTTTGGGCACGAGGCGGCTACAACCCCCGCCGTCACCTGCGGAGGACTTGAGCGCGATGACCAACACCGTTCTGGGCGTTATTGGCGGCAGCGGGGTTTACGGAATCGACGGGCTTGAGAACCCGCGCTGGGAGCGGGTGCGCTCGCCCTGGGGCGAAGCTTCGGACGAGTTGTTGTTCGGCCGGCTTCAAGGCGTCGACATGGTGTTCCTGCCGCGGCACGGACGCGGGCACGTTCAC
>JANNEL010000447.1:0-1708 GCA_031378595.1 Alphaproteobacteria bacterium | reverse complement strand
GTCGCCGAAGAGACCGGCCTTCACCGCAATCGCTCCACGTTGGCCGTTCGGTCCGCCGCCAAGCTCCTCAAATGTCAGCGGCGCATTGAGGCGCGCCAAAGCCGCCGCCACGTCGAGCCGCCACGCATGGCTGTCGCCGCGCGCAATCCGTTGCTGTCGCTCCACCGCCGGGAGAGACCGGCACGTACCCGGATAGATCGTGCCGTCCGGTCCATGGGGCGCGTTCACGCTCGCCGCAAACTCAGCCTCGATTTCCTTGCGCGTACAAAAGCAAGGATATGCGCAACCCAATCCCTTCAGAACATCGAGCGCGCGCGCGTAGTCGCCGAAGTGTTCCGACTGCCGCCGAACCGGCTCCTCCCACGCAAGCCCAAGCCACACCAAATCTTCGAAGATCGCCGCTTCGTAATCGGGCCGTGCCCGCGTGCGATCCGTATCCTCGATCCGAACCAAGAACCGCCCGCCGGATTCGCGCGCCAACGCCGCCGCAACCAGCGCCGCAAACGCGTGGCCCAGGTGCAAGTACCCGGTGGACGAGGGCGCAAATCGCGTGACGTGAGGAACCATCCGCCACCTCTAGCTCAACCGCATCGACCCCGCATAGAGTGCGGCCCATGACCCAGCAGCTCTCCGGCCCGCGCATTCCAGCCGCCAACGGCAAGGCCGACCGTCTCGTGATTTTCTGCCACGGCTACGGCGCCGACGGAAACGACCTGATCGGCCTAGGTCAACACTGGCAGCGCGTGCTTCCGACGGCGGCGTTCGCCTCGCCGCACGCGCCGGAACGCTGCACGATGTCCCCTATGGGCTATCAGTGGTTCCCGATCACCCGCATGCAGCCGGAGGAGATGCTGCGCGGCGTCGAACGCGCAGCCCCGATCCTGAACGCCTTCATCGACGCCGAGCTCGCGCGTCTGGAGCTTGACGCGTCGCGCCTCGCGCTCGTCGGCTTCAGCCAAGGCACGATGATGTCCTTGCACGTGGGCCTGCGCCGCGCCGTATCGCCGGTCGCGATCGTCGGGTTCTCCGGCGCGCTGCCCGGCCCCGAAAAACTCCCGGCCGAAATCGTGTCGCGCCCGCCGGTGCTGCTCACGCACGGCGACGCCGACGAGATGATCCCCGTTCAAGCGCTCCACCTCGCCGCAAACGGCTTGGCCGCCGCAGGCGTCACCGTCCGCTGGCACATCTCGCGCGGCATCGGCCACGGCATCGGCCCCGACTCGCTCGACCTCGCTGGCCGATTTTTATGCGACGCCTTCGCAGGAAAACTCGCTGCGAAGCCTGAAAACGCGCCGATCGCCGTGCCGCAGACGGCCTGAATTTCCGCCGATTTGCACCTCTTGTTGCGCCGTTGCGCGGGCATACACTAGGCTGACACATCACCGGCGCACACTCTCGGGCGCCGTTACGAAGCGGAAAGGACCCAAGTCTTCAGGCACCGCGTACGGAGGAGGACAGTATCGTGCTAGCCGCCTCGGAGCGCGCACCGGAGGCTTTTCCCGCGTTGGTATTGAACGCGGACTACCGGCCGCTTTCCTATTTCCCGCTGTCTCTGTGGTCTTGGCAGGACACGATTAAGGCCGTGTTCCTCGACCGCGTTCACATTGTCGAGCAATACGACCGTGTCGTGCACTCGCCAACGCTTGAGATGCGTCTGCCGTCGGTCGTCTCGCTGAAGACCTATGTGAAGCCTGCACGCCACCCGGCC
>JANNEL010000398.1:0-2143 GCA_031378595.1 Alphaproteobacteria bacterium | reverse complement strand
GAAACAAACAGACTCGATTTCCGGCCGGATCGCGCAGGTAGGCCTCGCGCCACAACCAGCGCTGGTCCACCGGATCTGCCTCGAACGCGATGCCCTTATCCTTGAGCCGCCCGACCAACCCATCAAGATCGTCGTCCTCGAAATAGATCAGCGTCTCGCTCACCCCGCGCGCGCCGGGCTCCAAGTGCAGCGAAAAGGTCGACTCGCCGTCCGGACATTCGAACCGCGCATAGTCATCTGACTGCACGATCAGCCGCAAACCCAGCGTCTGGTAGAACCCGATCGACGCATCGAGGTCGCGCGCCGAAACCATGACCTGATTGAGCCGCATTTTGAGCCTCCTGCCCGCCGCCGAAACCATACGCCGAACGCGCCTTTGACGTGAGCCCTACCCGGTCAGTATGAGCAAAGCGATGGCCACCATCGAGACCCTGTTCGCGACCCGCGTCTACCAGGCCCCGCTTGGCGGCACAGGAGCTGCGCGCCTCAACCGCGATCTCGAGACGGCATGCCTCTCGATCGCGCGCGACGATCGCGCGGGCCAAGCCTGGTCCCGCGAACACGCGTACGCCGGCTACACGTCTTACGCCTCGCTGAACGATCTAACGATCCGCGTGCCGGCGTTCGCCGATCTCGAACACCGCTTGCGCCCGCATGTCGCCCGTTTCGCCAAGGCGTTGCACTTCGACTTAGGCGCAAAGAAACTCGCGCTCGACAGCATCTGGATCAACGTCTTGAAACCGGGCGGCACGCACACCGGTCACATCCATCCCTCAAGCGTCCTCAGCGGCACGTACCACGTCACCGTCCCAAAGGGCGCGAGCGCACTCAAACTCGAAGACCCGCGCCTCGGCCTCATGATGGCCGCACCGCGCAAGAAAGAAGGCGCCCCGCGCGAAGACCAATCGTTCGCATACATCACGCCCAAACCAGGCCAGCTGATCCTGTTCGAAAGCTGGCTCCGCCACGAAGTCCCACCGAACACCGCCCGCAAGAACCGGATCAGTGTAAGCTTCAACTACGCTTGACGCTCAAGGCCGCATGAACATGTAGTCCGTGTCGGGATCGACGTTCTCCGCAGCAGCCAGAAGCTCTGCGCGAACGTCAGCGATGCTGCGCCGCTCTAGCATCGATGAGATCGCGAGTGAGAACAGGTTTCGTGCGACGGCGTCCGCGTCTTGGCCTACGGTCTTCGCCGCCGCCATCGCCGCAGCGAAGTGCGTGCGCGCTATCTCTCCGGCCGTCATTCCACGTCTCCTTAGGCAAAAGGTGACACGATCACGACCGGCCTACGCGCACCTTGATCCAGATCAGCACCTAGGCAGCGACGAGCGCGCCCCTGGTAGCAAGACGATCAGACTGCTTCTATTCGGTGTTGCCGTCTGGGCTGTGCCGTTCGCGGGCGGTATGGCGATCTTCCCGATCGTGCCGCCGGAGACCGCGCTGTTCGACACGCTGATGTCGGTTGCGATGGCGTTCTCGGCGTCGTTGTTCGGTTATTTGCATCTGCGCAGAAGCGCGGCGCCAAGCCTCGACGAAGGGCTCTTCGCGGGCACGATCTGGATGCTGATGGCGCTCGCCCTCGACATCCCGTTTTTCATTTTTCGGCCCCGAGCAAATGCGCATGACGCCCGGGGACTACATGGCCGATATCGGCTTCACCTACGTCATGATCCCGATCATCGCTGGCACGATCGGGCTGGCGCTCCGGCGTTAGTTGTCCAAGAAACTGCGCAGCTTCCGCGACCGGCTGGGGTGCTTCAGCTTCCTGAGCGCCTTCGCTTCGATCTGGCGGAGACGTTCGCGGGTGACCGAGAACTGCTGACCCACTTCTTCGAGCGTGTGGTCGGTGTTCATACCGATGCCGAAGCGCATGCGCAGGACGCGTTCTTCGCGCGGCGTGAGCGAGGCGAGCACACGCGTCGTCGTCTCGCGCAAGTTCGACTGGATCGCGGCATCGATCGGCAGCACCGCATTCGTGTCCGGAATGAAGTCGCCCAGATGCGAATCTTCCTCGTCGCCGATCGGCGTTTCGAGAGAGATCGGCTCCTTCGCGATCTTCAAGACCTTGCGCACCTTCTCCAAAGGCATCGCCAGCTTCTCGGCGAGTTCTTCGGGTGTCGGCTCGCGGCCGATTTCGTGC
>JANNEL010000385.1:0-7529 GCA_031378595.1 Alphaproteobacteria bacterium | reverse complement strand
CCTAGACCCCCGCGAAACCTGGGCCGACAAAGCGGCCTACGACCGCCAAGCGGCGAAGCTCGTCCAAATGTTCCGCGAGAACTTCAAGAAATTCGAAGCCCACGTCGGCGCCGAGGTCAAAGACGCCGCCCCAAGGCTCGCCGTAGCGGCGGAGTAGCTATACCGGGACGAGAGCGTCAGTGCGCCTCGTCCCAATTGTTCCCCGCCTTCGCCTCGACGACCAGCGGCACGCTGAGCTCGAACGCGGGCAGACACGCGCCTTCCATAACCTTCTGCACGACTTTGGCGGTGTCCGCGGCCTCATCTTCCGGCGCCTCGAACACCAATTCGTCATGCACCTGCAACAGCATCCGCGCGGAAAGCTTCCTCGCCGCGAGCGCGTCCGGAATGCGCACCATCGCGCGGCGGATCACGTCGGCGGCCGAGCCCTGGATCGGCGCGTTGATCGCCGCGCGCTCCAAGAATGCGCGTAGCGACGGGTTCGACGCGTTGATGTCGGGCAGGTTCACCTTGCGTCCGAAGATCGTGGTCACGAATTTTTGTTTGTGCGCCTCGGCCTTCGTACGATCCATGTAAGCGCGGATACCCGGGAAACGCTCGAAATAGGTCTTGATGTACGCGTCTGCCTCGCTCCGCGGGATCGACAATTGGTTCGCAAGCCCGAACGCCGAAATGCCGTAAATGATGCCGAAGTTGATCGCCTTCGCGCGCCGCCGCACGTCCGCGGGCATCCCCTTGATCGGCACGCCGAACATCTCGCTGGCCGTCATCGCGTGAATGTCGAGCCCTTCGGCAAACGCCTTCTTCAACGCCGCAATGTCCGCGATGTGCGCGAGCAGCCGAAGCTCGATCTGGCTGTAGTCCGCGCTGACCAGCTTCATGCCCTTCGCCGCGACAAAGGCAGTGCGGATCTCGCGCCCTTCCTGCGTGCGGATCGGAATGTTCTGCAGGTTCGGGTCATTCGACGACAACCGCCCCGTCGTCGTCGACGCCAGCGCGTAGGACGTGTGGATCCGCCCCGTGTGCGAATTGACGAAGTTCGGCAGAGCATCCGTGTACGTGCTTTTCAGCTTCGACAACTGCCGCCAGTCGAGAATTTCCTTCGGCAGGTCGTGCCCTTGCGCCGTCAACTCCTCGAGCACGTCAGCGTCTGTCGACCAGGCGCCGGTTTTCGTCTTGCGCCCGCCCGAGAGGCTCATCTTCTCGAACAGGATTTCGCCGAGCTGCTTGGGCGAACCCAAATTGAACTTGCTCCCGGCAAGCTTGTAGATGCTCTCTTCTAGCTGGGCCATCTTCTGTGCAAACCGCTGCGACAGCCGCGTCAGCACGTTGCGGTCGACGAGGATGCCCGCCTCTTCCATGTCGGTCAGCACGGAAACGAGCGGCCGCTCCAACGTCTCATAGACGCTCGTCAATTTGTCGGCTGCCAACCGCGCCTTGAACACGCTCCAAAGCCGAAGCTTCACGTCCGCGCATTCCGCGGCATAAGCGGTCGCGTCCGAAACCGGCAGCTTGTCGAACGAAACCAGCGTCTTGCCCTTGCCCACCACATCGGCCAGGGCCGGAAGTTTGTGCGTCAGATGCGCGTCGGCCAACTCCACCAAGTCGTGCCCGCGAACACCTTGCTCGACGACGTAGGACAGCAACATCACATCGTCGGTCGCCGAAAGCTTCACGCCGTAACGCGCGAATGCGTGGCAGTCGCGCTTGATGTTGTGCCCAATCTTCAACACACCACCGTCTGCGAGCAGTGGCTTCAGCTTCTTCACGACAAAGTCGCGCGCCAATTGACCCTGTTTAGCGTCGCCGAAATCGAGCCCGCCACTCGATCCATGCGCTACCGGCATGTAGCACGCCTGTCCCGGCGCAACGGCGAGCGCGACGCCCGCCAACTCCGCCTCGGTCTCTTGCCCCCCCGTCGTCGCCGTCCAGATCGCGACCACGCCAGCTTCATTCACGCGCGCAATCCACTTCTCCAGCGCTTCGGCAGTCGTCACGCATTCATAGGCCGAGCGCTCAAACGGCTTCATCAAGAGCGTCCGATCGAGGGCACCGGGGACCGCCGCCTTCTCGACGCCGCCCTTCGCTTCGCTTGGCATGGCCTTCGGCGCAACTTCTCCATGCGACGACGCGGGAATCCCTTCGACCTCGGCGAGGTCCCATTCCTTCGCGACTCGCTTGAGCAGCGCCGCGAATTCCATCCCCTTTAGAAAGCCGACGAGTTCCTTCACGTCGGGCTCGACAATGCCAAGCTCGCTCACCGGTACCGGCACCGGCGCGTCGCAGTCGAGCGCGACGAGCTTCTTCGAAATGCGCGCCTTCTCCGCGTTCTCGATCAGCGTCTCGCGCCGCTTCGGCTGCTTGATCTCGCCCGCACGCTTCAACAACGTCTCGAGATCGCCGTAGATGTTGATCAACTCGGCCGCCGTCTTAACGCCAATCCCGGGGACTCCCGGGACATTGTCAGTGGAATCGCCGGCCAGCGCCTGCACCTCCACGACTTTTGACGGCGGCACGCCGAACTTCTCCATCACCTCCGCCGAACGGATCGACTTGTTCGGCGTCTTCATCGTGTCCAAAAGCTCGATCTTGCCGTCGACGACGAGCTGCATCAGATCTTTGTCCGATGACACGATCGTCACGATCGCACCGGCCTTCGCGGCTTGCGTCGCGTAGGTTCCGATCAAATCGTCCGCCTCGAACCCTTCCTTCTCGATCGCAGGCACGCCGAACGCGCGCGTCGCATCGCGGATAAGCCCGAACTGCGGAACCAAATCTTCCGGCGGGGGTGGCCGGTGGGCTTTGTATTCGGGATAGATCTTATTGCGAAAATTCGCGCGCGCGCTGTCGAAGATGACCGCGAAATGCGTCGGCTTGTCGCCAGCCTTCGTGTCGAGCAGCAGTCGGAACAACATGTTGCAGAAGCCAGCGACCGCACCGATCGGAAGCCCATCGCTCTTGCGAGTCAGCGGCGGCAGCGCATGGAACGCGCGAAAAATGTAACCCGACCCGTCGATCAGATAGAGGTGGTCACCCTTCTTGATCGAAGGCGCCTTGGCGAATGCGGCTGGTTTCGCGTTCAATGGTGATCGGCCTCTGCCGCCTCGCGCGAAAGCACGTATTTGCGGTCGCAATACGGACACTCGACTTCCTTGCCCTGCCCCATCTCCAGAAACACGCGCGGATGCCCCAGAGCACCCCCATCGCCATCGCAAGCGATCCGGCGTTTATCGACGACGATGACTTCGGGAGCGGGCGTGGACATGGCTCTCAATGTGCTTGGGGCGTTGTGAGGCGCCTGAGATAGCGCAAGTCACCGGCCAGCGCCACGCCCGCCAAAGCTTGCCGATTTGCGCATTCCACCGGCTTTCGCTAGTTTCCACGGCCCTGAAAGCACCCATAGCTCAGCGGATAGAGCGCTGCCCTCCGAAGGCAGAGGTCGCACGTTCGAATCGTGCTGGGTGCGCCATTTCTTCGCTTGCGGATACCCGCTACCGGCCCGGCGGTGGCGGAACTGAATCGGGCGGCGCCACATCGAACGTGCGGGGCTCGTTCGAAGCCGGCGCAGCCGCTTGGGGTTGCGAAGTCGGCCACCGAATCTTCGGCTTTTCGACGAACACATTGATCGCGGCAACAATCGCCAATGCGGCAAGAGCGACGACCCCAAGCGTCAACCACGTCTTCGAATCGGACCGCTTAAATCCGTCATTCATAGACACGGGCGTCGTGAACAATTTATGCTCGTGCTGTGCCATTGTGCACTCGAACTATCGAAGCGGCGTCAGCCGCGTAGGCGCGCACCATAGCACCGGCAAGCGCTAGCCCCCAAACCTATTGGCCGGTCGATGTGGCCGACGGGGCCGATGCTGTCGGAGCGCTATACCCGCTCGGATAACCGCTGGGGCCCGCGGGCGAATACGGGCTCCCGCCGCCGGCAGGCGCGCTGCAGGGCTTCCCGGCCGGATAGCGCACGTCGCACGAGGCGACGAAGCAATAATCCACGGTCTCATCCGACGCATTCTCGACCCGCACCCGGTACTTCATCAGGCCGGTGTCCTGTTCTTGCTCGTCGCTCTGGTATCCGGTCAGATCGCAGAATGTCGACCACCGCTCTTCGGAATAACCAGAGCTGTCCGCCGGAGAATTCTGCTTTGCGAAGGTGCAGACCGCATCGGCACGCAAATTTGCCTGATGATTCAAATCCGAAGGGCGATGGACGTTTATGCGAACACTATTTGGAGATGCGACTTGCTGGACGGACCCCACCGACGAATAGGGGGACTTTTTGAAGGCGACATAGACATAGAGTGGCCGCTTCGACGTCGGCACCGGATAATCGGTGAGAAAACGCTCATGCGCGGTCCATGGATCGACCCGAAACGAACTGGACGCGAGTTGCCGGTCGCATTCGGCAACCGCCTGCGTCGGCGCACCCGTTGAGGTTCCGGTTTCAACCGGCTTCTTGGGCCAGAAGTTGTAGAGCAACCAGATGATCAGGAAGATGGCGACGACGAAGACGATCAACCACCACAAGCCCCACCATGGCGGAAGCACTCCCATCTCACGCGATTCACCGCCGTTCATGGTTTCACTCTCTGTCTAAGCAGCTGACCCGGCATCACTGTCCCGCTCCTCCTCCGCCAAACGGCGCCGCCGCCGACGGGTACGCGCTTCCCTCATAGGGGAAGTTGCAAGCTTCGCCTGCCGGATACCGCGCATCGCACGCTGCCACAAAGCAATAGTCGACAGGCTCGCTGGACCAGTTCTTGATCAAGACGCGGTACTTCAAAAGCCCGGTCGCTTGCTCTTGCGGGCCCGCCTGGACTCTGGACAGGTCGCAGTACATCCGCCAACGAACTTCGGTGACGCCACCAGAGTCGGCTTCGGCCGTGGTCGCCTCTGGCACGGGACGAGAACAGCCCGCATCGAAGCTGTAAAGCGTATCCGCGTCGTTTGGCCGATGCACCTCGACCGCCACGCTTCCAAGCACCGTGGCCGGATCGCTTGCCCCGGGGTATGACGACGTCCGCTTGCGTAGTGTAACCAACACGTAGTGACCCTTTGAGACCGAGAAGTTGTCGCCCAGGTTGTCGGCGAGGTAACGCTCGTGCGCCGTCTCACCGGGCAAGCTGAAGCTACCGTTTCTAAACTGCCGATCGCATTCCGTGAGCGCGTCGGTCGGCGCGTCGGGCAACCCTATGTTTCGGCATTCGCACTTCAGAAACGTCTTCGAAAACCAAGTGCATCGCTCTAAGCAATTTTCAATCGGCGTGAACGCCAAGATCGCGAGCCATACGAAGAAAAGAACGAGCAGAATGAAAAGCAGGACGCCAATAACCCGCGACAGCCCCGAGGTCGGGTACCAACCATTCTCGCGATAAATCTGCTCGGCCATTTTCGGTCCCTACTTCGATCTCATACTAACCGCCGAACCATCCCGAACCTTCGCGCCGGCAAACATTCCCCCTCAATTCGAAACGGCGATAGTCGATGTCGTCCTCGTCGTCGCGGCATTCGCCGGCGATGCAGAAACAATCGCCATCCTTTCGCGAGATATTGTTCGCAATCGCTTGCCCAGACGCACCTCCATCCACTCTTATGCCCACTAACTTGGCACGTTCGATCGTATTACCGGCGAGTTCAACGCGAGCACCCGCACGAACGATGAAACCCTGCCTCGGCTCGATGAGCTTTGCACCGCCGAAATAGGCGCTGACGCCGGGATCGAATGTGACGGCGTTCTCGAAACCTTGAACGCTCCCGCGGTTCCAAGTGAACAGGGCCGCCCCTCCCGCAGGGAGCGCGGGCAACCCTTCGTTGACGAGCGACACGACGACGCCGTCATCTCCCTTGGAATATTCGCCGTACTGGGAACGCGCGCTTTGAAGCTGTATGTCGTCAAACGTCATCGGATGCCGGTCCAGCATCTTAGCGGAGATGCCGGTGGATCCGCCCGCCACCGTGACGCGGCTCAATTTGACCTCAGCGCGATCGAGCCGCACCGAGAACCGGGCGCCCGGGTTCGCGGCCAATACGCCGCCGTTCAAGGTTACGACGCTCTGATCGGCGTCGAGCGCAGCTTGCGCGGATCGAACGAGAAGGCCTTCCCCAATTAGTGTCGAACCCGCGACCGAAAGAGCGCTGATGGCGTAGTCGCCCGAAGTTCGTAGTTCATAGGGGTGCCCATCGAAGCCGGTAAAAGGGACTGATTGGCGGTGACAGTCCGATCCGTTCAATCCGGTGGTCGTCCCCAATATCTGCAGGTTGCGCAAATGAACTGTTGGACGACCCCGCCCCGCAATCGTCACACAGCCGTTGACGATCGCAGGCGCGTTGCCATCACCTTCGATAGAAAGCGATTTGTCGATCCGAACGTGCTCGCGGCAATCACCGCCCGGAAAGCCGCCACGTACGACGATAGTCGTCCACGGCCGAACGCTATCGACGGCCTCTTGCAACGATGTGAACACGCGCGAATCCGGATAGTACTGCGCGCCGCAGTCGACGACGACGCGGCGCGGAGGCGGCCACCCTCCTGGAAAACCATCATCCGGATCCCTACAGACCGGATTCTCCGGGTCGCGCCTGCAAATGCAGCTGGGAGCGTCAGGGTGGCGTACACAGTGCGGGACGCGCGGCGGCTTCGGCCTGCAGCACAGATCGACGTTGGGGAACGCATACGGATCGCTTTGTGCTTCCGTCTGCGACGCGCTGTAGGCGCCGGCCGGGCTGACGACAGCAAACACCGAGACAACGGACACAAGGACGCCGAGCGACGCCAACATCAGCCATCGAAAGTCAGCTTGCATGATCTCGTTTCCTTCGGATCGCCTTGGTTCCGATTTCTGCTCTATGGGATCGCACGGAAGAGCCGCAAGAACTCGTCGCGCACCGGGGTGAAGCCGTCCGCCGCAGAGCGTTGTCTGTAACGGGTCGCCATGTCTTCGTTCTTCTCGATGCCCTGCCCACCGGTCGTGTAGAGTTCCGACAAAGCGTAAGCCGCTTCGCCATCGCCCTGCTCGTCAGCTGCGCGCAACCATTTTTCGGCACGCACGAGGTCTTTCTGAACGCCCACACCCTTCATGTACATGACGCCAAGGCACCGCTGCGCACGCGCGTGACCCTGCACGGCCAGAATCTGAATCAAACGAACGCGTTGCAGCCCCGTCAATTCGCCGGTTTGCGGCTCACCCAACATGTCCTGAAACTTTGCAATAGGACGCGAAAGGCCCTGCCGTCCTTCGCCGCGGCCGAACTTCAGCAACGCCAGCATGTCGGCGATAAAGTTGTCCGGGATAAACTGCTTGCCAAGCGCAAGTGCACGATCCTTGGCCATATTCGACGGACATTCGTCGCTGAGCACGGTGCCGGACCGAAGCTCACCACGGTGACGCGTTTCGGATGCGTAGAACTCGAAAGGCGCAAGCCAGCGATCTGCCTTGGCTCGTGGTTCTGTTCCATTCTGCCCGGCAACAGGTACGCGCGTCGCCGGATCGTTGAGATAGTCCTTTACAATCGGAAACGCATCG
>JANNEL010000365.1:0-5797 GCA_031378595.1 Alphaproteobacteria bacterium | reverse complement strand
GGGCGTGGCGGATTGCAGCGCTGTCGCTTTCGCCGGCGCCGAGTTCCAGGGCGCGCGTGAAGTTCGCGATGGCTTGCTCGCACCTGCCGATGTGGCTTTGCGCGTGCGCGATATTATGGAACGTGCGCGCGGTCGTCGGGGCCAAGCGTTGCGCCGGCGCATACGCTGCAATCGCGCCTTCGAAGTCGCACGCCTCCATTAGGATGGTGCCCAGCATGTTCCAAAGACTTGCGGACTCGGGTGCACTGTCGAGCGCGTTCTGCACGGCGTGGCGTGCTTCATCCACGTTGCCGGTTGCGAGTGTGCATGCTGCGAGGCCGCTCACGCCTTTCGGACAGTCGGGGCGGAGCTTGAGGTAGGCGCGATAGGCGCTCTCCGCGGCATCGAAGCGCTGCAATTTTGCGGCGGCGTTGCCCAGGTCGAAGAGAAGGCTTGCTTTGGCCGGGCCGATGCTCAGTGCGCGTTCGTACATCTCGAACGCCTTGTTGCGCTGACCCAGATTGTCCAACGCGAGCGCCAGCAGATGATACGCTTCCGTGTAGCGTGCGTGCGCCTCAGCGGCGCTTGCGGCGGCGACGGCTGCGTCGGCCCACTCGCCCTTCTTGTAGGACGCGATCGCTTTGCGCAGAGCTTGAACGGCTTCGAGCGGCGGTTCGGTTGTGCAGGCTTCAGTGTTGAGCGCGGCTTTTTTCGCCATCTTTCTTGCCCCTCGATGGATCGATAGAATACTCGGGGACACTTTAATATGGCGCTAAGTGTGTGAGCGGCGCGCTTGCGCGATCTCAACGCTTTGTTGACCAAAAACATTTGCGCTGGAAGTTCGCCGTTAACCCTGACCGCTTATTGTCGGATGAGACGACGGAACAAGGACGACAAGCGCTATGACGCTGAAACTCTCTCTTAAGCCGGGTGAAAAATTCGTTGTGAACGGCGCTGTGCTGATCAATGGCGACCGCCCCGCGAGCTTCATCGTCGAGAACCGCGTGACGGTGCTACGCGACCGCGACATGCTGCAAGCGGTGGACGCAACGACGCCGGCTAAGCGCATCTACTATGCGATCTTGATGCTCTATCAGGGGAACGAGGGCGCGGCTCGCTACTACGACGAATTTGTAAGTGAAATGTCGACGTTCATGCGTGGCATCAACGACAGCGAAACATTGAACCTGTGTGTCGCGATCTCGCGTGATGTGCTGGTGGGGCACACTTACAAGGCACTGATCAAGTGCCACCAACTCTTCGACTCCGAACAGCCGGCGGAAAACGCAGCCTAATAAGCGGAACGCCGGTTGTTCGTATCGGTCGGGCGCATAAGAAAAACAAGAACAGCGCGTCGACCGGCTTCGGCACGGTGGGGGTAGTCGAGGGGCGGGGCCGGCCGCGGTTTTGGCGGCCCCGTTTTTTTTTTATTCCAGATCTTCGCGCAGCGTTTGCCCGGCGCGCCAGAAGCAATAGGCGGCGATCAGCTGCGGGATCACAAGCGCTGCGAGGCCGTATTGCAAACTGCCGCGGCCGACTTGCGGGGCTAGGTTGTCGCTAAGGGCGCCAACCAGGAGCGGTCCCGCTCCCAAGCCGACCAATGTGCCCACGACACCTGCCGTTGCCGCGGCGCGAGCGCGAGCATCGTTTGGCGCCAAGCGTTGCAGCGCGGCAGCGGCTGGCGCGAGCGTCAAGGTCCGGAAAAATGCTTCGCCCGAAGAGGCAGCGAACAGCCAAACGATTGTGGGCGCGAACGCGGCGGTGAATGTGCACGGACCCGCCAGGAACAACGCGACTGCTGGCAGCCACAGCAGCCAGCGTACGTCGCGGGTCGAGAGATAGTCGGATAGGCGCCCGCCAATCCATGTGCCGCCGAGGCTAACGACTGCGCCGAGCGTACCCACGACGGCGCCAGCCTCACCCGGCGTCCAACCAAAGAAACGCACGACATAAGTGGTGCCCCAGGCGAGGCTGCCGTAAATCGCAATCGAAACGAACGCGGTGCCCAAGATGAAATAGCGGAAGGCGGGCTTTGCGGTGAGGGCTGCGAAACCTCGCGGTACGGCAATTGCCGCCGCGTGAATGGTGACCGGCATCTCGCCGCGCTTGCGCTTCGGTTCCGGTAGCGTGATCGCGGCGATGAAGGCGGCGAGAAGACTGATGGCGCCGAGCACATAGAAGGCGACGCGCCAACCGAATTGATCGTTCAAAATGCCGCCGAGCGTTCCGGCTGCAATCAATCCCGCCGGTCCGCCCATCACGTAGATCGCCATTGCGCGGCCGCGCCGTTCGGGCGGCACGTAGTCCGCGATCAGCGATTGTGCACACGGGTTGCAGCCCGCTTCGCCAACAGCAAGGCCGATGCGTGCGGCGGCTAGGTGCGTAAAGGCGCTGCCCGCGCCGACGATACCCGTGCACAGCGCCCAGAACGTTGCGCACACGGTCAAGATGCCGGTGCGGCTGATGCGGTCTGCGGCCCATGCGAGCGGGATCGAGGCGAACGAGAAGACCAGTGCGAAGAGCGTGCCGGTCAAGAGACCGAGGTCGGTGTCGCTCAGATTGAAGTCATGTTTGATGGGCTCAGCGACCACAGCCAGCAGTTGACGATCCATCAAGCTGAGGCCGATCAATACGGCGAGGATCACGACATATCTGGTCGCGCGTGCCTGCGGCAGCGGTTCGTCGTCGACGTTCATTGAGCCCCCAAGTTAGGTAGTTAGAGGGCATGGCGTGGCGGATGGCAATCCTGAGGTTCGGATTCGCGCATTGCGGGTACTCGGTGACGCCCACTCACCGGCAAACCGACTGACTTCGACTATGCGGCCGCGTGGGCTTTCGCGCGTTCGAGGAGTTCAGAGTAGGCGATGACTTCGGCGCCGGGGACATGGGTCACCGCTTCCTGGCGGATTTGTTGTTCTTGGCTGCGGGACAAGACGACGACGATGTCGGGTTTGAGGCGGGCCAACACCTCCGGCGGCGATAGGGGGACACCGTGGGCTTCGTTCGTGTAGCGGATCAGGTTGCGGTCGATGATAGCGGCGAGCGATTGTGCTTTCAGGCCGCCGTTTTCGATCAAATTACCGAGCAGGCGACCGGCACCCCAAACGGCGACGGTCCGCGGCGCCATGGCGTCGATTGTGCGGGCGACGTTCGAAAGCGCGCTCAGATTTTTTGCGCGCGCGGCTTGATACGCCGAGATGAGGGCTCCGGCCGCTTCGACTTCTTGGCGATCGGCCGGGACCGCAAGGCGGGGTTCGTCGCCTTTCACGGCGACCACTGTCAGGTTTGCGGTGTCGCGTGCGTCCGCGATTGTGACGGCGCGCAAACCGCAGACGCCAAGCATGCGGATGAGCGTGCGGCGCGAGAAGTGGTAGAGGTGCTTTTCCACGAAGAATTCGTCGACAATGTCGCTCGCTGCAATGCGAGCCACGTCGGGCACTTCGATCAGGACGTAGCCACCGGGTGCCAGCGCCGCGCGGTGGGCGAGCAACGCTTCGCGCGCGCTCTTCAGGCGCTCCAGCGTGTGGCAGGAATAAATGAGATCAAAACCTTCGTCTTCGAGGCGCGTGTCTTCGAAGCGGGCGTTGAGCCACGTGAAGCCAGGCTTGCGCGCCCAAGGCGCCACGAGGCGTTCGTCCGGCTCGATGCCGATGATCGCCGCTTTCGGATAGGCCGCTTTCAGTTCGAGCGCGAAGGCGCCTCTGTGCGCGCCGATGTCGAGGACGCGAAGCGGCTTGTCCTTCCGCAAGAACGGGCGGAGCGTCGCAAGGTTGGCCTCGGCGCGGAACCCCTTTGCATGACGCAAGTGGCTGCGGGCCCGCGGGTTACCAGCGATACGCTCGCGCGGCACGCTTTGCAGCAAGCCGCAATGTGTGCAGAGCCAGACCTGCCGGCGCACCGCATTTTCCGGGGCGTAGGCGTGCTCGAGTGTCGTGCCGCGGCAAAGATCGCAAGTCAAAGGCATGGGCGTATCCGCGCTGTCGATGATCGAAGCGTGCGCGCGACGAGTTAAATCTGAGTTAGAGCGCGAAAGGCGACGGCGCCCGTGTGTCTAATATGCGACGCGGTACTCGGCGCGGCGGTGATAGCCCAGCATTTCCATCACGTCGCCAGCGACCATTTGGAACTGCTGCGTCTGCTCACTCGTCAGCGGATAGTCCTCCGGACGCGTGACGTTATGCGGGCGATTTAAGAGCCCCATGATCCTGTCATCCCACGGCAGCCCCAAGAAGTTGAGCAAGCTTTGACGTGCGTCGGCGCGCGTAGCCAGGTCTTCGAGGCGCACGGTGTGGCGACGCGTTTCGGGGATCATGTCCAGGTCGTGGACGATCGTGCGGTTGATCTCACCCCAATGGAACGCGATGCGCTGAAACTGGTTATAGGTGAGGAACTCGTGTTCCTGAGCATGGCCGCGCGGCGGTAGTGGCCACCAGTATTTCTTTTCCGGTGGCGGTGCGGGCAATTCACCTTTGGCGTCGTAGTAGCGTTGCATGACGGCGGTCGAGCGGTCGTCGTAGCACTCGGACCCGTGCTTGTGCAGGTAGGAGCTTGCGACTTTGCGCCCGTCGCGCACGAGATGGATGTAGTGTGCGTTCGGGAACAGCCGGTCGAGCGCTGGGATCAACCACGACAGCTTGCAGGACGAGTCGCCCCAAAGCGGTGCGTCGGCGTAGTAGACGGCGGCGGCGTGTGTGGCGCGCAGCGTGTGTAGGGCCTCGCCGAGGCCGATCATGCCCATGTGGTGTTTCACGGCGACGGGTTGGATGTGGTGCACCATATATTCGTGGTGCATCTCGACCTGCGGGAAACACGAGAACAAGCGCTCCATCATCGCCGTTCCGGATCGTCCAGATGACACGACGAAGAACGGTTTGGTTTCAGCGGTCATTCGTTCTTCGTGTTTTGAAAGTGGTGGCGCGGTTCGTGTGCGCGGCCGGAGCGCACTTTATGAAGTTGGTAACGGTTCGGCCTTTAGAATTGGTTAACGCGATTTTACGTTTGCCGGAGGCCACCCATGCCGAAGAAGCCGCACATCGCCGCCATCGTGCAAGCGCGGATGAAGTCGACGCGTTTGCCGGGAAAGGTGATGGCGCCGATCGTGGGCGAGCCGTTGATCTGGCACATCCTGCACCGGCTCAAGAAGTCCGAGCTTATCGAGACGATTTGCGTGGCGACGACGCGCGACCCGTCGGACGACGCGTTGGCGGCCTATGCGGAAGCACAAGGCGTGAGAGTCGTGCGTGGACCCGAGGACGATGTGCTGGGCCGGCTGGCGCTCGCTTCTTATTCGATCGATCCAGACGTGATTGTGCGGGTAAACGCGGATGCCCCGTTGGTCGATGCGGGCTATGTCGATTATCTGATCCGTGAGTTGATGCGCCATCAGGCGGATTTCGTGACACTGAAGCCGGGCTTGTCGGCGATACACGACGGGGCGGATGTGATGTCGCGCTGGGCGCTCGACAAGCTGGTCGTGAAGGCGCACGAGGATCCCGTCGCGCGGCAGCACGTGACCGCGTATTTCAATCTGCACCCGGAATTCGTCACCGTTGCGGCGATCGACTTGCCGGAGAAGTGGCGCTTCGATGGCGCGCGGGTTTCGATCGATACGCCGGCGGATGTGACATTCATCGAAGCGATCTACGCACGTCTGCACGCGCAGGCAGGCGAAGCGACGCTCACCGATCTTATCGCGTTGCTCCAGCGCGAACCTGGTTTGCTCGACTTGAATGCGCAGCTTCCTGCGCGAGCCGCGCAAGTCGGTGGCACAATTATCATGCGCTGCGACGGTAGCCGCGCGATGGGCCTTGGGCGCATC
>JANNEL010000316.1:0-12219 GCA_031378595.1 Alphaproteobacteria bacterium | reverse complement strand
CACAATGGATATGTCGTGGTTGATGACGGTTGGGCCCTATCACTGGCTCACGCTTGGCGCGGTGTTGATCGGGATCGAGATGGTGATGCCGACGCAGTATCTGATCTGGCCCGGGATCGCGGCGCTCGTCACCGGCTTGCTAGCGTTCGGTTGGGACGTGTCGTGGACGACGGAGGTCGGCGTGTTTGCGGTGCTGTCGGCGATCCTTGTCACCGCTTCGCATTATCTGCCGCAACAGGCGATGGGTGACACGTCGGCGCTCAATCAGCGGACGGATTACATCGTGGGCAAGTTCGCGACCGTGGCGGAAGACTTTCGCCATGGCGAAGGCTCGGTCACCGTCGGCGATACGCGTTGGCTGGCGCAGGCCGTGGACGGCGCCGACCTTGTGGCCGGTACGCGCGTCGAGGTCGTTGCGGCGGAGTCGACGTTGCTGAAGGTCAAGCGCGCTTAGAGGTCTCGCGCGCGCTCAAAACAGAATATCGACGTAGTCCGCCAGATCGGCGCGGCCGGCGCAGCGCGCCTGTTGTTCCTTCATCCGCCAGAATTTGCGCGCGCCGATAATGCGGAACGTATAGGTCCCCTCGCGAACGCAGACTTCCGTGGTTTCGTTGTCCGTGATTGCGATGCGGCCCTTGAGCCAAAACGTCTTGGCCTCGATGCGCGTGATCACGCCGTTGATGACCAGTTGATCGCCGTTGTGAGGGCCTTGCTGGCCTGAAATCGTTATCCCTTGCGGCGTTTCGTTGACGACGAGTTTTGCCGGGCTTGCGCCCCATACCCATTGCAACGTCACCCCCTTGTTGTTCTTCAACTTGGTGAGCGCTGCCTCGTTGACGATTTGGGTTTCGCCAAGAGTTCGCGCTTGCACGGCTGCTGCCGCCGCGGCGAATAGGAATGTCACTGTGATCGCGAAGCGCAACATCGGGTTCTCCTTTAGCGGCCCCAGGCGATGAAGCTGGGGTTCTGGAATTTTTCGCGTGCGTTGCCGTACGTGAATAGCGTTTTGCCGTCGAGGCGGGTGACGCGGCCGCCGGCGGCGCGTAACACGGCATCGCCGGCAGCGGTGTCCCATTCCATCGTCGGTCCGTGGCGCGGGTAGAGGTCGGCTTCGCCAGCCGCGATCACGCAGAATTTCAGCGACGAGCCTGCAGCGATCAGATTGGCGATGGGGTAGTGGGCGAGATACTCGTCGGTGAGGCGGTCGCGATGGCTGCGGCTGGCGATGGCCGTCATTCCTTCGGCCGGGGCGACGCGCGTTTTGATCGGTCGCTTTTGCCCCACCGCTTCTTCGAACGCGCCGTCGGCACTTCCCCAGAACAGACGATCGACCGCAGGAGCGAAGACGACACCGGCCGTCGGGTGGCCCTGTTCGATCAGCGCGATGTTGACGGTGAACTCACCGTTCTTGTTTAGGAATTCTTTCGTGCCGTCGAGCGGGTCGACAAGGAAGAAGACGCCGCCGGAGGTGTCGGGGAGTTTTCCCGCGGCTGCACTTTCTTCGGCCACCACCGGAATTTCCGGAGCGGCTGTGTGAAGAGCTGCGACGATCAGCGCTTCGGCCTCTTCGTCGGCCGCGGTCACGGGGGACTTGTCGGCCTTGATGCGGCGCTCCGTGTCCCCGGCGTAGTGGCGCATGACGAGTGCACCCGCATTGCGTGCGGCCTCGACCATCTTGGCGAGCAACTGCCGGCGCATTTCAGCTTCTAGGGGGGGCACTTGTCTTGGAACTCCCGCGGATCGACCACATTCAGCGTCGCGTGTTTTAGATTGATCAAGCGTTTTCCCATATTCTCGAAATTCACGGTCGCGCGGTCGCCTGCAACCGACTGAATCTGTCCCAATCCCCAGTCGTGCGCTCCTTCGAGCATGACATATTGGCCGGGTTCGAGTTCACTGGCGACCGCCTGCTGCTTCGGCATTTTGCCCGTTCATCCCGTTTCGCTTAAGTCAATCTTAAGCGGACTTTGGTGGTTTAGGTTGATGCAACGACTAGCTTCAGAATACTTGCCCCCGGTGCCGACGCCAATTCCGGACGTGCAAGTGAAATCACCACCGGCTTCCCCCGACGAAACCGACTTGGGCGCGCTGCTCGTTAGTCGCGTTTGCCACGACCTGATCAGTCCGGTGGCGGCGATTTCGAACGGGCTTGAGATTCTCGCCGACGAGCAGGACGCGCAAATGCGCGAGCATGCGATGCGGCTGATCGAGCACAGCGTGGGCCAGGCCAAGGCGCGGCTCTTGTTCGCCCGCATGGCGTTCGGCGCTATGGGTTCGGCCGGGGCGGAGATCGACCTTCGGGAAGTGGCAAACGTCGCAGACGAATTCTTCCGCGTGGGCAAGGCGAAGCTCGACTGGCAGTCGCCGCCCGTCGCGGTGGACAAAGAGATCGTCCGCGTACTCTTGAACCTCTCGGCATTGGGAGCCGATTGCATCCCACGCGGCGGCGTCTTGACGGTGCGTGTCGAGGCGCCGCGCAATGCGATTGTGGCCTCGATCGTGGCGAAGGGGCTGAAGGCGAATTTGGCGCCGGACATCAAGGAGGGTCTGGCCCTTGCGACGCCGCCCGAAGACTTGACCGGACGTACGATCGCACCGTTCGTGACCGCGCTCCTCGCCAAGAAAATGGGCAGCACGATCTCTTACGTGCACGAGGGCGACACCGTTCGCTTCGATGTCAAATTCGATCGGCGGGCTTCGACCTAAGACGCTTGTTTAGCGCGTGCTGCTTGCTTGGTGACGAACGCGTTTTCGACCGTCGCCACGAAGCTGTTGAGTTCAAGCGGCTTCTTCACGACCGCGTCGACGCCGACCGTTTGCGCCAAATGCAGCAGGTCGACCGCGCCCGCACGTCCGCCCGAAATTGCAATCGTCGCCATTGCCGGATAGGCCGCGCAAATCTCGCGTAGCAGATGCAGGCCGTTCTCATCGGGTAGGATGAGGTCGCAGACCATCGCGTCGAACGGGGCGGCCGCGAGCGATGCGCGCGCCTCGGTGGCGGTTTCGGTGACAGTGACCTCGTGCGAGCGCTGGCCCAGGCCGCGCCGCATGAGCGCGCCGAACAGCTTGTCGTCGTCAAGCACCAGAACTCGGGCCATAGCACGGTTTTCCGCCTTCTCGCCCAACAGCCTAGGGGGCGTTCCTTAAGGACGCGCGCGCGAGCGTACTTAAGGAGAGGTAAGGACCGGCCAGTTGGGGTGAGGGGTCAGGGTCGGATTTAGCGATCGGTAAAAACTGCCCCAAAACGTCGAGGGGCGCCGCCGTCGCCGGCAGCGCCCCTCGCCAGACCCCCTCAGGCCTTATTCGCTTTAGGCGGCGGCTGCTTCCGCCGGATCGCGCAGAACGTAGCCGCGGCCCCACACCGTTTCGATGTAGTGCTGGCCGGCGGCGGCCTGCAGCTTCTTGCGCAGTTTGCAGATGAAGACGTCGATGATCTTGAGCTCCGGCTCGTCCATGCCGCCGTAGAGGTGGTTCAAGAACATTTCCTTCGTCAGCGTCGTGCCCTTGCGCAGCGAGAGCAGCTCCAACATCTGGTATTCTTTGCCGGTCAGGTGAACGCGGCTACCGTCAACTTCGACGGTTTTCGTGTCGAGGTTCACGGTCAGCTTGCCGGTTTGGATGACCGACTGCGAGTGGCCCTTCGAACGGCGGACGACGGCGTGAACGCGGGCAATCAGCTCGTCCTTGTGGAACGGCTTCGTCATGTAGTCGTCGGCGCCGAAGCCCAAACCCTTGACCTTGTTTTCGACCTGGGTCGAACCGGACAGGATGAGGATCGGGGTCGCGATCTTGTTGACGCGCAATTGCTTCAGCACGTCGAAACCGGACATGTCCGGCAGCTGCAGATCGAGGATGATGATGTCGTAGTCGTACAGTTTGCCGAGGTCTACGCCTTCCTCGCCAAGATCCGTCGTATAGACGTTAAAGCCTTCAGACTTGAGCATCAGTTCGATGCTCTGCGCCATCGCGCTGTCGTCCTCGATCAAGAGAACTCTCATTGCTTCTACTCTCCCCTCGCGACCCGGGTACAACCGGGAGCCCTTGTTGGTTCATTCACCATCGAATCTAAGTGGTAATGCTTAATAAAGCTTAATCGCGAAGGCACCTTCGTAAATTCGCCAGTGAAAAATGTCAGCTGGCTGACGTATTCCGGCGACACCATCAGCTTAGGGCAACCTTAAGACCACTTCAGCCATAATCCCCCGTGGTTTAGGCGGGCTTACTCATGTGCCCTCTAATGCGTGCAAGCGGTTCCGCTTGCGGTCCGGATCGTTTGATCCGCGGCTTCGCGCCGATTTCGGCGCGCGCAGAAGTGGTGACACAGCAGAACTGCTCGCACTGGGAACGCAGCGTGCCGGAAGGGCGGTTCGCGGCGCAGAAGTTGCAAAGGCCGTGTGAAACGGCTGGGTCGAAAAAATAAAGGGGGTTGTCATGAAATCGCGCGAGGGATTGGTCCGGCTGCACCGGTTTCGGGTCGAGGAAATCCGCAAACGCTTGAAGTCGCTCGACGACATGCGCGGCGACTTGGCCAAGAAGATGGGCGATCTCGAGACGATGGTCCAAGAGGAACAGCGCCGGTCGATCAACAGCGACCTGGGGCGCCTGGCGTTTCCCTCGTTCGCACGTTCGATCCAAGCGCGGCGCGAAAACATTCAGCGCACCATCGACGAGGTCGAGAAGCAGGCTGCGACCGTCAGCGAAGAGCTGCAAGCCGCCTACCGCGAACTCAAGAAGTACGAGATCACGGTCGAAGGCGAGGTCCAGCGCGACCGGGTCGAGTATGCCCGCCAGGTGCAGGCCGACCTCGCCGAGATGGCGATGGAGCGTCAGGTCCGCAAAGCTTAAGCCGCCCGGCCGAACAGCGAGGGTTGGTACGGTCTGGCCGCTGCCGATGGGGGAGCGGTCACCGGCCGCATGTCGAGTTCCATCGAAGCCGTGGGCTGCAAGAGCGCCATCAGGCTTTCGAGCGAGGCGTTCGGGTTCAGCCATGTGGCCAGGCCCGCATCATCCAAAATCACCGGCATGCGGTCGTGGATCAGCGAGATCATGCGGTTGGCCTCGCACGTGACGTAGGCGAAGCTTTCGGTCATGCGGCCCGTCGGCGAAGGCGAGCGGGACCATAGCGCCGCAATCATGAGCGGGCGGCCGTTTCTGAGCCTGAACGCGTATTCGCGGGTTTTGACGCCGGCGACGCGCTTCCATTCGTAGAACTGATCGGTCGGCACGACGCAGCGGTGCGTGTTCAACAGGCGGCGCCAGTCCTGCGTTTCGACGATCGCGTCGGCCTGCACGCTGATCAGCGGCTGGCGTTCCGGTTCGCCGCGTCTCCATTCTGGTACCAAACCCCAGCGCATCGGCGTCAACGCCAGTTCGCCGATATCGCGGCGGTGGATGACCATGCGTTTGGCCGTCGGGTCGCCGTCCCAGCGGCGGCGATTGGAGATGCGTAGGGATTCGTTTTGGCTCCACTCCTGAGCGTGGAGGCGAAGCACCTTCGCGGGGTCTTTGATCTCTCTTTTGCCGAACATTGGTTTGCCTATCGCGTCGTTCATTCGTGCCCCAGGTGTGTTTGTTCCCTATTTGTTCACAAGAGTCAAGTGCCCCGGTTGTGTGTTGTTGCCGGGCGTCGCCGCGCTCTCATAGGGTCGGCCCCTCGAGTTGGGTGTTGGGGGATTTCGAATGGCGATGCGGGTGGTTATGGCGGCGCTGGTTGCAGCGTTGGCGATGGGGTTTGCGTTTCAAGGCCGGGCGGCTGAGGACAATTGGATCCCTCTGCGCGACGGGTTAAAGGCGCGCTTCCTCACCGCGTTCGAAAACACTGATGCCGATAAGCCGCGCACGCTCGTCGCCAACTTCGTCTTGAGCGACACAAGCGTGCTCGCCGATCACGCACGCACCATCGAGGTCGCCGATCAGCTGTTCGGGCGCATCGTGCTGGTGCCTGCCGATGCCAAAGGGTTCAAGCGCGCGGTCGTCAATCTGCTGATCTCGGAAACGAAGACGGGCGCGACCACGAAGCAGACGTTCGAAGACTTCGCCTATGCGCGCGGGAGCAACAGCGTGTGGCTGCGTCAAGCTGGGCCGCAGGCGTGGAAGACAGCGCAAGATGCGCAATGGCAGCAGCCGCAATCGGAGGCGGTCGTGCTCTCGGTCGGTACCGTCTATGTCGATTTCGCCGGTGAGATTTTCGCACCGCCAGGATCGAAGAAGGCGCTTGGCGTCGAACTGCGTTCCAGTACGCCGGTCGGAAACATTCCGGGCAAGTACAGCGAGATTAAGGAACTCTGGGGCCGGCTCGATCACGCGAAGCTGACCGAGCAAGGCTTCGATTTCGTTCACCTCGAAAACTACTCGGAGCCTTTGCTCGGGAAATTTCAGGTACGCCAGCGCGTCTATCTCGATATCCGCAGGCCTGACGTCGGCGATTGGCCCACGCTTCCCGACACCGCACCGCTCGACGGCGCGAAGGACCCGCTGGTTGCCGGGATCGGCTCAAGCGTCGAAGACGATGCAACGCGCTTTGCGTCCGCCGCAGTCGGTTCAATCGTTACTGTTAGCAACCGCAGCGACGCGGCGAAGGGTGTGACGACCGGCGTGGGCATCAGTTCGCGCGGTGTCCCCGGCGAGCGGAAAGGGCCCACGGCCTTCGATTACCTGAAGTCCGCGCAATGAACGCTTCGCGGTGACGCGGGGTCATGGCAAACTTGCTTCACGATGCGTCGCGCCGCCTGTCGTTGCGGTGGGCGTTAACACATAGAGCTTGAGGACAACGCGACATGGCCGCAGAGCAAAAACCCGCAGTAGACGCGATCACGGGTGAAGGTGGAGAGCTTCAGCGTGTGCTTGGGCCGTGGCATCTGATTGCCGTCGGCATCGGCGCGATCATCGGTGCGGGCATCTTCGTCATTACCGGCACGGCGGCTGCACAGTATGCGGGCCCGGCCATCGTGATCTCGTTTGTTATCGCGGGCGTCGGTTGCGTGTTCGCGGGGCTTTGCTACGCCGAACTTGCGGCGATGATCCCGTTTTCGGGCAGCGCCTATACCTACTCCTATGCCGCGTTCGGCCGTTTCGCCGCGTGGGTCATCGGTTGGGACTTGGTGCTTGAGTACGGCATGGCAGCGGCCAGCGTGTCCGTCGGATGGTCGGGATACTTTACCGGGTTCATGGCGCGGTTCGGTCTGACGATCCCGCCGGCGTTGTCGTCGGCACCGGTCACGATCAAGGACGGACTCTTCGTGTTTACCGGCGCCATCGTCAATTTGCCGGCCGTTGCCATCATCGGACTTTTGACGGCGTTGCTGATTGTCGGCATCCGTGCTTCGGCGACCGTCAACGGGTTGATGGTTCTGCTCAAGGTGCTGATCGTCGTCCTCGTCATCTTGTTCGGCCTGCCTTTGATTCAGATGGCCAATCTGGTGCCGTTCATCCCTGAGAACACGGGAACCGTCGGCGAATACGGTTGGTCGGGCATCCTTCGAGCGGCCGGCGTTATCTTCTTTGCCTATATCGGCTTCGATGCCGTGTCGGTCGCGGCGCAAGAGGCGAAGAACCCGCAGCGCGATATGCCGATCGGGATTTTGGGATCGCTTGCCATTTGTACCGTCCTTTACATTTTGATGTCGCTGACGATGGTCGGCCTCACGCCATACCCCACGCTGAAAGTTGCCAATCCGGTGTCGGTGGCCATTGCGGCCGCGGGCGATCAGGTTCCGGCTTGGCTTGGCGGGGCCGTCGAGATCGGCGCCATCGCGGGCTTGTCGACGGTGATCTTGATTTCGCTCTACGGGCAGAGCCGCATCTTCTATTCGATGTCGCGCGATGGGCTGTTGCCGTGGTTCGACAAGATCGACCCGCGGTTCGGGACACCGGCGCGCGGGACGCTGATCATCGGTATCTTCTCGGCGATCTTCGGCGGTCTCTTCCCGATCGACATTTTGGGCGAACTCGTGTCGATCGGAACGCTGCTTGCGTTCATCCTGGTGTGCATCGGCGTCATCGTGTTGCGCTATACGAAGCCGAACGTGCCGCGGCCGTTTAAGACACCGCTGTCGCCGATCGTGCCAATTCTGGGCGTTGTCGTGTGCGGCGCGATGATGGCGCTCTTGCCTGGCGATACGTGGATCCGCCTTGGCGTGTGGTTCCTCATCGGGCTCGTGATCTACGCCGTCTACGGCGCCAGCAACGCGAAGAAGATGACATGGATGATCGGCGACCCGCTGCCGCCGAAGTAGTCAGTTCGCCTCGGCCTTTTGAGGTGCCGGTTGCGCCGCCTTTTTTCGCGGCGCAACTTTGAGGGCGAGCGCGACGTTTGCCGCCATCTTGTCGGCCATGTAGCCCAAGTCGTTGATCGCGCCGTCATAGGTGCCGCGCCAAACCGGGTGGCGGCTGTTGGCGAGCCGGAGCGCGATCACGAGGCGCGGGCCGAATTTGCGGACGCTGCCTTCAACGCAGAGTGCCGAGCCGCCGTCGCCCATATGCGGCTCCAGGCGCTGAAAGCCTTTGAGCCGGGCCGTGAGTTCGCGCGCGATCGTCGTGCCCAGATAGAGATGGTTCGGGTCGGGCCGCAATTCCTTTAGCGGTTTGATCGTCAGGCGCAGGGGACCTTCGACCGGAATCGGCTGCGGCCTCGTGCGCATCATGGCGCGCACCACCAACACCAGGATCGCGACTACGAGCCCCAGTCCCCCCAAAATCCACAATTGTTCGTCAGCGGACGGCATGATCTCTCAAAGGCACTGCTGCGATTCTAGCGCTTCCGGCGTACGTGCGCGCTAGGATTAAGCGAACGAGACTCGATCCAAGCGTCCGGCGTTTCACTTGTCCAGGAGGAAGGTTGCCCATGTCATTCGGCGAAAGCATAGCGCCCGTGGTCGGCCGGTGCATGTTGGCGGCGCTCTTCATTTTGGCGGCCGTCGGCAAGTTGCAGCATTGGGACGAGACGGCGGCCGCGATGACCGCGCATGGGGTGTCTGCGGCGGGGCCGTTGCTGGCACTTTCGATCGTACTCGAGCTTGGGGCGGGGGCAGGGCTTGCCGCAGGGTTTCGCACACGTCTGATGGCGCTGGTGCTTTTCTTGTTCACGCTTGCCGTCAGTTTCGTGATGCACGACTTCTGGACGATCGCCGACAACGCGGATCTTGCGCGGACGGAGATGCAACTCTTCGCGAAGAACATGGGAATCGCCGGCGGGCTTCTCGTGCTCGTCGGGATGGGTGGGGGGCGGCTTTCGTTCGACGGCTGGCGCGGCGAGGAAGAGTAGAACTAATCCTGCACGCTGGGCCGCATCATGTCTTGGCGCGTTAGGCTGAAGACGATGATGAGGAATGAGTAGGCGACGTACTCCGCCACAATCGAGATCGGCTCAAGCTTCGGGATCATCGCTTGGATCTGCGCCGGCAGCGTATCCATCGTGGCCCCGGTCAGCATCAAGATGCCGATGTGGTGGATGACGACGGCAATGGCTGCCAGGATGAACCCCGGTAGGATGCGTCGCGTGAACACGCACAACACGAGACTGAGCGGGATCGCCAAGATCGCCCAATCGAGCGTGAAGACGTGGCTCACCAGATCAACGAACTGCTTTTCCATTTGCGTTCCCACCAACGCCGGGCGGCTTACCGCTCTTGCCCGGCTACTCCCCCAGATATTGTCACAAACTTCGCCCGGCGGCGCGTTCCAAAATTGCCCCGCCGGTCGCGTCAGGTCTGACGTTCGCGAGCTAGTGCCCGCCGTCGCCGGAACCGACCGAGTTTCGGATGATATGAACGACCGTGATCACGATGGCAAACGCCAGAAAATAAACCGTGAGATCGCCGACCGACATAACCTTCAAATCGTTCCAAGCGGTTGTCGGCAGTGCCACCGGGTTCGCGCCTTGGGTGATCGAGTAGCCAAGTCTCACCAATCCGAAGAGTACCAGCGCCCCTACGGTCACCTGCACAATACGCCCCCAGTTGCCCAGCTGCATGCCCGCGGCCACAACCACGACCAACATGATCAGTAACGAGATCGTGTCTGCGCCTCCAAACACGCGCGATACGATCGTCAACATCTCGTTCAAAATGCCCATCAATCCGTCTACTAGTCCGCCGGTTTCCATGCCTCGTGCCCTCCCCAGAGCTGTTGGGGCAAGAGTACCGGATTTCCTGCAGAGCGCGAGACGATGTGGTTTGGGAACGTTAGACTTGTGGCGGCGTTGCCACGGTATTTTCGGCGGGTTTCGCGTGGCGCACCTTGGTTACCGGGATTGGGCGGGTTCGCGGGTGCAACACGACGCATCGTAGCTGCACGGCGCGGTGCTTGTTTGGGCACCAAAAACATCTAGGGCCGGAAGCGTGAGGAGCGCCTCACGTCCGGCCCTGAAATTCAGGTGTTTGTCCGTTTACGGACTAGTTGCGGTACTGCTGGACGCGCGTGGTGCGCAGGCCGGCGAGACCGTACTTGTCGATCGCGCGCTGCCAAGCCAGAAATTCTTCGACCGTCAACGTGTACCGATTGCACGCCTCTTCCAGGCTCAAGAGTCCACCGCGCACAGCGGCGACCACTTCGGCCTTGCGGCGAATGACCCACCGCTTCGTGTTCGGCGGCGGCAGATCTGCAATCGTCAGCGGGCTACCATCCGGCCCGATGACGTAGGTAACACGGCCTTGCCGTTCTTCACTCATCACAATACGCGCTCCCACACTCAGTACACCCCATTTCGGCGAAGCCTACGCCTGAGCCGCTTAAAACCACGTTTTTGAGCGTGGTTACGCAGGCCTTGTGCCGATCTCAGCAACTCCCGTGCCAACCGCAACGAAGCGTTCAGAGGTGTAAACGCCCGCGCAAATCCGCCCCTCGTTTGCGCCTGTTCTTCGATGGCCGCGTTATGAGTTCGGATGCGATTCAGTAAGGTCCGTGAACAGTTCCTGTTTGGAACGTCGCCATGCCCGGCCGGTCATACTTTGTAGGCAAAAAATATTTGCGCCCACAGAGTAGAACCTAGGCGGAAAGGGGCCTTCTTCAAGGCCCCAGCGGCGTTCCGGCAGATTGCCTCAAACGGCCTCCTGCCTATATTTCGCGGCCCCATGAGCCAGAGCCAAGATATCCGCACACTGATGAACCTGCCAGGCGAGCCGGCGCGGACACGCGTTGTCGCGGCCATGTCTGGCGGCGTGGACAGTGCGGTTGCGGCAGCGTTGGTGCGGCAAGCGGGCTTTGACGTCGTCGGCGTGACGCTGCAGCTTTATGCGAGCGACGGGCAGCCGAAGCGCAAGGGGTCGTGCTGTGCGGGGCAAGATATCTACGACGCGAAAGCAGCGGCGGAACGCATCGGGATTCCGCACTACACGCTCGACTACGCAGAGCGGTTCAAGGCCTCGGTGATGGAGGATTTCGCGGCGTCCTATGTGCGCGGCGAGACGCCGATCCCGTGTGTGAAGTGCAACGAGACCGTCAAGTTTCGCGACCTGCTGGCAGCGGCGCAAGATATGGGCGCCTCGGCACTGGTGACCGGCCACTACATTCGCCGGGCCGATGGCGCGCAGGGGGCTGAACTGCATCGTGCGGTCGATGCATCGCGCGATCAGAGTTATTTCCTATTTGCGACGACGCGGGCGCAGCTCGACTTCGTGCGCTTTCCGCTTGGTGGCTTGCCGAAGAGCGAGACCCGCGCGCTGGCGGCCGAGATGGGTTTGGCGCTTGCCGACAAGCCGGACAGTCAGGACATCTGCTTCGTGCCGAACGGGCGCTATAGCGACGTGGTCGCGAAGCTGAAGCCCGGTGCGATCGAGCCAGGCGAGATCGTCGATCTTTCGGGGCGCGTTCTCGGGCGGCACGACGGTGTGATCAATTTCACGGTCGGGCAACGCAAGGGGCTTGGCCTCTCGCATCACGAGTCGCTGTTCGTGATCCGCATCGATGCGGCAAAGCAACTCGTGGTCGTGGGGCCGCGCGAGGCGCTGGCGACGAAGCGCGTGCTCATGCGCGATATGAATTGGCTGGATGCGCCGCTGGGGAGTGTTCCCCGCGCCGTGCTTGCGCGCGTGCGTTCGACACGCGAGCCGGTGCGTGCAGAAATTCGTGTTGCCAACGGCGGTATCGAGGTCGAGCTTCTGACGCATGAAGAAGGCGTCGCGCCGGGTCAGGCTTGCGTGCTCTACGACGCGAATGAGCCGAGCCGCATGCTGGGCGGCGGCTGGATCGTGAAAGGCGAAGCTGCGCTCGCGGCTTAACATC
>JANNEL010000306.1:0-20507 GCA_031378595.1 Alphaproteobacteria bacterium | reverse complement strand
ATGTCGGCCGCCGCTTGAAAAGCACCGGCCGCGAAGATCACACCCACCAGCAACGCTAGAACGCGCATTATTGTCTCTCTCCATAGTCAAAACCGCGCGGCACAATACCCGAACGCCACGCTTTTGATACCTAGGCAGCATTGGCACCGCCCCAACGCACGTGCAATCCTTGGCGTTATGGGGAACATCGAGACGGTCACAGCAATCCTGAATGGCGCCGCGCTTTACGCGGCGGCAGGCGTTGTGTTCGCGCTCGTGTTCTTGGTGCTCGGCGTGACGCGTATCGACAACGGTGCAAAGGGCGCGGGGCTTGCCTTTCGCCTGCTGATCCTTCCGGGCTTGATCGCGCTCTGGCCGCTCATGATCGTCCGCTGGATTTCCGGCGGCCAACCGCACGGGTGAACGCATGCGAATTTGGCAGCGCCGGGCGCACCCTTGGGTTTGGCTGATCGTCGCGGCGGCCGTAGCGTTCGTATTGATTGCGCTTGTTGCGGACCAACCCAATCTCCTGAACCTGAGCTAGGCAATGGCCGCAACCTACAAGCCCGTCATTTGGAACCGCCACAAGCGCATCTATGACGTGCTCCTGATCGCGGGCATCGCTACCTATCTCGCGATATTCATCGCGGTGGGCTACGCGACCGGCGACAGCGCGAACACGTCGATGGAAATTCTCACCATCAGCGCGCTCGGTGCCTGCGCGTTTTTCATGCTGCATGTCGTGCTCGCCATCGGTCCACTTGCGCGGCTCTCACCGAAGTTCCTGCCCCTGCTTTACAACCGCCGCCATTTCGGCGTAGCGCTCTTTCTCATTGCCGCTGCGCACGCGACATATGGAACAATCTGGTATCACGGCTACGGCGTCATCAATCCGATCGTCTCTCTGTTCGTCTCGAACCCGCGCTACGACGCGATCGGCGCCTTCCCGTTCGAGAGCCTAGGCGTCGCCGCCTTGCTCATCCTCTTCCTCATGGCCGCGACCAGCCACGATTTCTGGCTGAACAATCTTTCGCCGGCCGTCTGGAAGACGCTGCACATGCTGGTCTATGTGGCCTACGGCTCAGTCGTGCTGCACGTTCTGCTCGGCGCCGCCAGCGGCCACGGCGGCAGCCCGATCTACGTCTGGCTTGCCGCAATCGGCTTCATGATCATCACCGGCCTCCATTTCACCGCCGCCATCGTGCAAGGCGGGCGCGACGCTGCCACGCGACGAAGCGCAGAAGGCGATTGGATCGATGCCGGCCTCGCCGCCGACATTCCGGAAAAACGCGCGCGCCGCATCACGACAACGGCGGGCCATCAAATCGCGATCTTCCGCTATGACGGAAAGGTCTCCGCCATTTCGAACGTTTGCGCGCATCAAATGGGTCCACTCGCCGAAGGCTGCATCATCGACGGGCTCGTCACCTGCCCATGGCACGGTTGGCAATACGACCCAACGACGGGCCGCTCACCGGCGCCCTACACCGAAAAGGTCGAGACGTTTGCCGTGCGCGTGAAAGACGGCCGCGTCTTCGTCGCCCCCAAACCCAATCCGAAAGGCACGGCCGCCACCCCGGCCGCGATCGGATAAGCCATGGCTGATAAGAACGACACATTTTACGTCGGCTATCTGCCGCTCCCAGGCGGGCTCAGAGACACGATCGTCGCGCTCTTAGGCGTACTCTTCGCACTCGTCGTTTTCGACGCCTGGCTGGTCGCCACGCTGCAACCGCAAGCCGGTGACGGCCGCTGGGCCGAAACACCAACCGAATTCGTGGGCACGCTCGTGCGCGATCCTTATCCGATGCTGCGTGTAAACAAGGACGGCAAGACCAAAACCTACATCGTCATCTCTGATGAAAAGCGCGGCGCCGAAGCCGTCCTCGAAAAATTCGCGAACGGCGCCTCGGTCAAGCTTGAGGGCTACGAGATCGAACGCGCCGCCGTCGGCATGATCCAACTTGCCGCGACCGATATGTCGGCAATCGACGCGACTCCAGTCGCGGACCTGCCGCGTGAACTGCACGGCCGTGTCACGGTCGAAGGTGAGATCGTCGATTCCAAATGCTGGCTTGGCGTCATGCGTCCGGGCGACGGCCACATTCACAAAGCCTGCGCCAGTCTCTGCATCCGCGGCGGCATCCCGCCGATGCTCGTGACGCGCGACGAAGGTGTCCCATCCGTGATGTTGCTCACACTGTTCGACGGCCGCGCCATCTCGCCGGACCGGATCCTGGAATTCGTCGCCGACCCCGTGCGCCTTTCAGGCATCGTCGAAAAGCGCGGCGATTTGACAATATTCAAAGCCGACCTTGCCTCTCTGGAACGCACCCATTGACGCTGCGCGCCGCGCCCGAAATCATGGGGCCATGAACCGTATCGCGTTAATCATTTTGACCTGCCTCGCCCTTGCCGCTTGCGGCGAGTCCACGCCCAAGCAATCGGCCGGCGCCTCAAAGCCCGTTCGCATGGCCTGCCGCACGCCCGATGAGGCCGGCATGAAGGCGCAAGACATCACGCGCAAACTTGCCGAAGCCCGCAAGCAAGGCACGATCAGCCAAGACGAGTATGTCGGTTACAACAACACGATGAGCGACGGCTTCCGCAATTGGGCCGAACGGCAAGATTTGCGCGCCTACTGTGCAACGCTTCAAACCATCGTCACGGACGCAGGCCTCAAGTAACAAGTTTGACGTCAGGTTGCGGGGTGCAGCGCCGGGCGCCCGTAACCATTGTGGTTCCACGAACAGAGGAACCAACCCATGTCATTCCGCATCACGGGCCTTGAGGCCCAACCGTTTGCACACCTCTTCGGCGCGAACGACGAAACCCTCGCCCGCCATAACGCCAAACGTTACGTCGCGGACGAAAAGCCGGGCTTCCCCTGCCGCGTGACGCTGGAAGACGCCGAGCCGGGCGAGACACTGCTGCTCGTTCCCTACGCCCATCAAACGTCCGACACCGCCTACGCTTCAAAGGGCCCCATCTTCATCCGCGAGCGTCAGGTTCCGACCGCCGAAATCGTCGACGCAATCCCCGGCCAGTTGCAGGTGCGCCTGATCTCGCTGCGGGCATACGACGACAAAGGCATGATGCGCGACGCGGACGTCGTAGACGGCAACGCACTGAAGCCGTTGATCGAACGCCTTCTCGCGAACGAAGAGGTTGCCTACCTCCACGCCCACTTCGCGCGCCGCGGGTGTTTCGCCGCGCGAATTGACCGCGCTTAAATCAAGTCGCGTCGTGAAGGATAACGCCGAGCGTCATGCGCGCCCCGCGGCGCACGGTGCTCACACCGTGGCGCATCGCAACCCGTGAAAACCCTTTGGCCGACTTCACGGGCCGGTGGTTGACGGCGAAGATCACCATATCCCCTTGGGCCAGCGGCACCACTTCGGCGCGCGTTTGCCGTCGCGGTGCGGTCTCGGTGAGCACAAATTCGCCGCCCGCAAAGTCCCGCTCCGGTGCACTCAGCAGCACCGCTGCCTGCAACGGAAACTGTTCCCCGCCGTACAAATCCTGATGCAGCCGGTTGTAGTCGCCCTGCGCGTACTTCAAGAGCAACGGCGTCGGCCGCGTCTGGCCTTGGCTGTGACAGTGTTCGAGATAGGCATCGAGCGCCGCCGGATACCGCGTCGCCGCTCCCAACGCCTCAGCCCACGCATTCGCGACCGGCGCGAGGTGACCATAGATCGTGTGCCGGAGAGCGCTGATCACGGCCGGCAGCGGATAGCCGAAATACTGGTACTCACCTTGACCGAAGCCATGCCGCGCCATCACCACCCGGCTGCGAAACAGGTCCGCACGCTCGTAGAGCCCGCGGACCTCCTCACAGTCAGGCGCATTGAACACGCCAGGCACGACGGCATACCCTTGCCCGTGCAACGTGTTGCCAACGGCGGTCCAATCAGCGGCCTGAAGGCGCGCAACCGCGCTGTCCGTCGCCAAAACAGCCTTACGAACGGCGCTCATTCCGCCGCTTCCTTCGCAAGCAACACCTTCTTGCGCCTCACGCCGAACGCATACCCGCCGACGCCCCCGTCGCTCGCGACCACGCGGTGACAGGGAATGGCGACCGCGATCTTGTTCGCGCCGCAAGCCTGCGCCACGGCACGTTGCGCCGTCGGTTCGCCAATCGCGCGCGCGATTGCGCTGTAACTGCGCGTCTCGCCGACCGGAATCTTGCGAAGCGCCTGCCACACCCGCTCCTGAAACACCGTTCCGCGAATATCGAGCGGCAGGTCGAGCGCGCCTGCAGGCTCTTCAACCAAAGCGACAACGCGCGCAATCGCCGTCGACAACGCACCGTCCGCATCGACGAGACGCGCCTTCGGAAACCGCGCCTGCACTGCCTCGCGCGCAGCCTTCGCGCTGTCGCCGAACGCGAGCGCGCACAGACCCCGCTCGCTCATAGCAATGCCGACAAAGCCCAGCGAACACCGCGCAACCGCAGCCTTGAGCGTGAGCGCGACTCCACCCGACTTCACGTCGCGCGGCTTCGCACCCAATCGCCGCCCAGCCTCGTAAGCCCGGCTCGAAGCGTTGAACCCGGCGTCATAAAGCGCGGCCGTCACTGTCTCGCCGCCCTTG
The DNA here is from genome assembly GCA_031378595.1 of Alphaproteobacteria bacterium. Lineage (GTDB taxonomy): Bacteria > Pseudomonadota > Alphaproteobacteria > Micropepsales > Micropepsaceae > SZUA-430. The sequence goes on along the minus strand of JANNEL010000306.1, from coordinate 15,935 downwards.
AGCCGGTCGCGAAACTTCTCCACCCGCTTAGCCAGCGCGTATTGCTTTGGCGAGAGGCCCGTCGCTTGCTTGAACAGCTTGTGGAACCGTCCCTCGCTGAAACCGGCCGCCTTGGACAGCGCCGCTACGCTCGGAACGTGCTCGTCGTGTTCGAGCTTGCGGCAGGCCTCGGTGATCATCTTCGCGATCCGCGCCCCTTGCGCCGGTTCATCCGGCTTACAGCGCAAGCACGCACGATAGCCCGCGCTCCGGGCTTCACCGATCGTGTCGAAGAACTCGACGTTCTCCCGCTTCGGCGGCCGCGCCGCACATCCCGGCCGGCAATAAATGCCCGTCGTCTTCACGGCGATAATGAAGTGCCCTTCGGCGCCCGCATCGCGTGTCTCGAAAGCGCGGTAGCGCGCCGCGTCGGAGGCGTAGGTCTTTGTTCCGGTCATTTGCAACATCTGATGCGTCCTCTTTGATGAACGCAAGATGGCGAATCCCGAGGCGGCCCACACCCCGCTTTCTGACGTCAAACCTCGCGCCGAAACGCGTCTCGAACCTGCTCAAGCCGCGTGAGATCGGCTCGCCGCTGTCCGTAGTAAACGATGGTGACAGCCAGAATAAGCCCGAGCCACACCTGCGTGGCGCCGATAGCGAGGAACACCCCGTTCACCTTCGCGGACAAGATCGGATCGCCCCATGCCCGCGAGAAAACGACAACGGCCGTAAACAAATTCCCGAAGCAAATCGTCCACAGCGACGCTATCGCGAGCCGCACCCCAATCTGTGCATTCTTGACCGCTAGATCGAGCGCCGCGTGCACTGGAGCGTCCGCCGCATGCGTCGTCACCCAGCGTGCCCAAAACGAAAGTGCGGCCGCTCCCGAAACGAACAAGATGGTAGCAACGCCACACACGACCATATAGGCGGCGTCGTGGAATAGCATCCAAACGCCGATCGCAAGGCCGATTACGGTCATCACCACATCGCCCACGATCATCGTGCGCGACGCCCAGCGCCAACGTTTCATCCTCTTGAGCTCGACAACGACGGGCTGCGCCTGCTCCGGCAACTCCTGCCACAAGGCTTCGAGGTCTTTCCAATCGGCACCGCTCATGCCACCGATCCTTTCAACATCTCTTTCAATTGTTCTTTGGCCCGATGCAGCCGCACCGACGCGGCCGAAACGCCGATGCCCAGCACCGCGGCGACGTCCTCGGGTGAAAATCCATCGAGCGCGAGTGTCGCCGCGACCTTCAAGTTCACCGGCAAACGCTGCACTGCAGCCTCAAGCTTTGCGCGCATATCGCTCTGCGCGACGTGCTCTTCGGGCGTGCCTCCGCTCGCAGGCAGCGCACCGTCGAGCGCGACGATCCGCGGCTCGCGCGCCTCACGCGCCACGTGACTGATTGCCCGGTTGTGCGCGATGCGCGCAACGAACGTCCTAACCGATGCATCGCCACGAAACCGCGGCAGCGCCTGCCAGAGAGCCAGGTGGATATCCTGCGTCAACTCCTCGGCCCGCGCGGCGTTCGCCTCATAGGAACGCGCGATGCGCCGGATCAGCGATCCGTGAGTCTGTGCGATCTCGTCGAAGTCCGTCATACCCGCGACAGTATCGCCTCGCTTCGAAGGCGTAAGGCGCAAATCGCAAGCACGGCTAAGGTCAACGTAAGCTCAAGTGCAGCGATCATGGCAAACGACGCCGTCGGCGTCGTCGAATGCACCAGCGGCACGGCGAGTGCGTTCATTTCCCAGGCGAGCGGCCACATCCCCGCCTGCGCCAAGCGCTCGCCCGTCAGCATGAACCCCATGATCGCCGGCGCAAACGACATGAGCATTAAATAGCTCTGCGCATCTTTGAAGTTATTGGACCACAAGCCGATCGCGATTTGCAGCGCCGCGGTTAGCAGCGTCAGCGGCGTTAGATACAAGGTCACCGTCAGCGCGGTCTCAAAACTCGTCTCCAGCCGGATCCCGAGCTCTGCCAAGGCCGAATAGTCGAGCAGCACCAACCCACCGACCACACACGCCGCCGTCCCGATGACGCCCAATGCCGCTGCCGCCATCCACTTACCAAGCACGATACTGAACGCCGAGACCGGGTGCACAAGCAAAGGCTCCAGCGAGTGGCGCTCGCGCTCGCCGGCCGTCATATCAGCGGCCGCAGCGACGCTCACGAAAAACGGCGCCATAACGAACAAGATGATCAGCACACGCACGATCACGTCGGCCTGACGCGAATAGCTGTTCGTACTTTGCGTATCGACGATCAGGGGTCCGGTCACCGAAGGTGAGATTCCCCGCGCCAGCAGGCGTTGACCGCTCAACATCGACGAAAAACGCATGAGCGTACTCTCCACCTTGCGCACCGTCGTCGCCTGCGCCGTAAGGTCGCCGCGAACGTGGACGCGGGCGGCTTTCCCCTCCGCGAGTTTCGCCTCGAAGTCTTTCGGCACGTTCACACAGATCTTGGCGTTCGCATCGAACACAAGCCCCGCCGCGGTCAGCTGCTCGGCCAACAGCGTAGAAGACTGAAGCCCACAAAACTTGATAGGCGCATAGGAGGTCTCGCGCGTTTGCGCCGCGAGCACATTGACGGTGAGCAACACAGCAAGCGGACCAAACGCGACATACGCAAGGCCCGAAAACAGCGCGCGCCGATCACGCACCAGATCGATAAATTCTTTGAGAAAAATCGTAAGCGCGTTCATGCCGCAACTCCCGTGAGTTTGAGAAACGCGCTCTCAAGGTCGCTGGCCCCACCCTGTGCGATGATCTCGGCCGGTGTCCCTTCGGCAACAAGCTGGCCCCGGTCGATCACGACCAACCGGTCGGAAAGCTCCATGACTTCCGCCATCGCATGGCTCGACATCAAAATGCACACGCCATCCGCCCGCAGCCGCTTGAGCAAATCGCGGAGCACCCGCACCGAAAACACGTCGAGCCCGCGTGTCGGCTCATCGAGCACAAGATTGCGCGGCGCGTGCACAATCGTGCGCGCGAGCGCCGTCTTCATCCGCTGGCCATGGCTCAAGCCCGCTGCGAAGCGGTTGCGGATGTCTTGCAGCCCCAATGAATCGACCGCTCGGTCCACGGCGGCTGCAAGCTTCCGCCCACTCATGCCGTGGAGTTGCGCCGCAAACCGCACGTGTTCGACAACCGTCAAGCGCGGATAGAGCCCGAACTCGTCGTGCAGCATCCCAAGGCGCGAAAGCGCCCGCGACCGCTGCCGCGCAACTTCTGCGCCGTCGATCACAACCCGCCCGCCGTTGGGTTTGATCAAGCCGCCGATCATGCGCAGAGTCGTCGTTTTGCCCGATCCGTTGCCGCCGAGCAGCGTCGTGATCGCTCCGTCCTTCGCGGTGAAGGCAAACCCGTCGACCGCCGCAACGGCGCCAAAGCGCTTATGCAAATTGTTTCCGGAAATCATCGGTTCCCCTCAAAATGTCGGCGACGTGATGAAGCGGGGCTTCGCGATCCTCGTCACGCATGCGTGGTCGCGCCCGCCGGTCGCCGGATCGTGCAAGAACGAAGCGATAAGGTCGGCCACGCACCTGTTCGAACTGTTCGTGTGAAATCCGCTCGGGATGACGACATGCACACGCGCGCCGAACATCTTCAGCGTCGCTTCTCCCGACGCCGGTGGCGTCACAGGATCGGCCACGCCTGAAATCGCCATTGCGGGCACAGCCGACGAGAAGGCTCGCGTCATCTCCGGCGATAGCGGCCGGTAAGGCCACACCGAACACGCCGTGGAAAAGGCCCGCACGTAGCTGTCGCGCATGAAACCAAACGACATCGCGCCAGGATCGGCGCCGCGGGCCCGCTCCTGATCTTCGCCGCAAATGATGCCGAGCATCGAGGCGAGCGACATCGTCTCGGCTGACCACTCGCCGGTGGCCGAACCCATCGCCATCAGCGGCCCGAAGTTCCCCTTCGCGCCTTGCGCAATGGCATACGGCGCGACGCTTCGCGTGAACCCGGCATAGAGCGGCCCGCGCACATACCCCACCACCCCGTCGCGATCGATGACGGACCGCCGCATATTGCCGTCGCGCGGATCGATCGCATCCACCACGATGGGTGCCACCTCTGCACGCTTCAAGATGAGATCGAAATCGGCTCGAACATTGGGAAACGCCGCAGCGCAGGCCCTATCCTTCGCACAATCGTCGAACATCAAATCCAGCGCCGCCTGCCCGTAGCGCGGCGCGCTGACGAAGATCGAGTCACCCACGGGCGTCGCGGCATCTAGCACGGCGGCGCGCACATGCGCACCGTAGAAGCGTGTGTAATGCTGCGCGACGCGCGTTCCGAACGAACCGCCCCATAGGTTGATCTTCGCGTAGCCCAGCGCGACCCGAAGCCGCTCGATATCCTCGACCACTTCGCGCGACGAATAGAACATGCCCTTCGGCCCGACCTTCGCCGCACAGGCTGCCGCGTCGCGCTTCATGGCAGCCGTCGGTTCGCCGTCGCTCGTCAGTGAAAACGGACAATCGGGCGCCCCCGACATTCCCGTACCGCGAATATCGAAGAGCACGATGTCCCGTTCGCGCCGCGTCGGTTTGAAGGCCGAGTCGAGCCACGGCGCCATGCCCGTCGCCGCTTGCCCCGGACCTCCGGCAAACACGAACAATGGATCTGGCGCATGCTTTGCCGTCGTTGCGGGCACGATCGCTGCGATGATTTTTAGTGTCTCACCGTTCGGTGCGTCATAATCGAGCGGTACGGTCATCGAGACGCACTGCACGGGCGCTTCGAACCCGTCGAGGTAGCACGACGTGCGTTGCAAAGGCGCAGCCGCTGCCCCACCTGCCCAACTCGCTACGACCAGGGCGGCCATCCAAAGTCGCGACATCGATCCCCCAAGAAATGCTCTTGAGGGTCTAGTCTCCGCCTCGCGGAAATTCTTACAGGCCGCTCGCTCAGAATTTGCTGACCACGTTCACGAACACGCCACGGCTTGAGTAGCTCTGATCGGTCAAATCGTCTGAGAAATCCGAGAAACTGTACCCGACGCCGACCTTCACATTGTCGTTGACATGCCGGTAGACCGCGACGAGCGCGCCCGTGCGGCTGTCGCTGGCGATATCGTTTGTGAGGTAACGGCCTTCGGCGACGACATCCCATGCGCGCACCGGGCGCCAATCGGCGCGCAAGGCGCCAAGATGCGTGTTGCTGGAGACATACGTATTGCTCTCGCGCGTGGTCGAAACGCGGCCCTGACGATAGCCGTATTTCGCGCCGATCGTGAACGCTTCCGTAAAATCGTAGTTCGCGTCGATCGAGATAACCTGGCTCACCTGCTTCGGGCTGCCGGTTTCACCGCCCGCGGTCACTTGTCCGATCGGACCAAGGTCGCGGAAGTAGCTATAGCGCGCGAGCACGTTCAGCCGGTCGTTCAGCACCGGCCGGTAGGCGAACCCGGCGACGCCTTCGATATAGTCGGCCGCACGCACGCTCGCGAGATCGTCGTTGGCGACCGCAAAGTTGAAGCGTGCAAGCGCACGCCAGTCGGGACTGATCTGTACCGACCCCGTGTTGCGCAGGAGGTAGATTTCCTGCTTGCGCCCTGTGCCGTCCTCGAAGCGCGCTTCGACGGATGAGCCGAACTGCAGGCTCTTGGTCGTGTAGCCCGCGCCAACCGTCAAAGCCGTGCGCTTGAACAGTCCCGTCGTCGCATCGTCGATCTGCCCGTTCTCGAACGAGCCCGTGAACGACAGCCGTTCGTTCGGATCGTATTTCGTGCCGAACCGCCACATCGTACTCGGCGACGTGCCGAAGCCCATCGCGTTCTCGCCATAGACGCTGAACGCGGAGTTGAACCGATGTCGCGAACCGGCGGTCAGCGTGCCGCGGTTGCCGCGCGTGAAAATATTGGCGGGCTCAAGGCCCGTCTGCGTTCGCTCGGCGAGCAAAGAGTAGCCGACATAAGCCTCAGACCCGTCGCCGTAGCGATGATTGAGTTGCAGGTCCGCACCAAGGCCGCCGTCGCCTTCCGAAACTTCAGCCGCGAGCGTCATCCGATCGGTCAGCTCCGCCTTCGCGCCAAGCCCTGCTCGATTGTTGCTGCGCCGCGTCGCATCGCGGTCGAGCGTGACCTGTCCGAAGCCATACACCGACCAATTCCGGCCGCCGGGCTTGTAGGCGAGTTCGATCGCCGTGTCCGTCCGCTTACCGCTCTCGGTGCTGTTGTAGAGCAAGCCTGGCACTTGAGCGTCGTGACGCACGCCGAGTCTAGCTTCAAACCCGCCCCCGAGCGGTTGCTTCACATCCGCGCTCGCCACGCGATGCGCACCGGCAGAGTGTGACTGAAGCTCTTCGTACTTCGCCGCGAGCTCCGTGTCCTTGAGCGCAGTGATCGACGCCGAAGCCCCCCACCGGCGTGTGTCGGTCTGCGTCAGATGTCCGTTCGACGCAAAGCCCGCATCGAAGTTTTCATAGAACATCGCCGCACGGCCGTGATCGCCCTTCTTGTCCAGCAACTCACCGAAGTCGGCCGCAGCTTCAACGCGATACGCGTTCGCAGGCCGCCCGGTCGGCGAGGCGATATCGTTGAACGTCAAACCACCATCGACCGAGTTCGCCTGACCAAAGGCAGGACCGTTCGTCTGCGCGAATTCGGCCTTCACATAGGTCCCGGCGGAAAGACGGAACAACGCGTCGGCACCAAGCAACGTCTGATCGGCAGCTTCGGTTGTCTCGCGCTGCGCGGTCGCGCCGACCCGAACGTATTCGCCCAGCCACGCCGACCCGCGTCCACCGATCGTATAGCCGTTGAGGTCGCCGATCGCCGGTGTGTACTCGTAACGCACCACCAGCACCGGCAGGTTCCCGGCAGAACTGGACTCGCGCACGGTGCCGCCGTCGGCAGCCGCAGATGCAAGCGGCCGCAGCAACACGACGCGGCCTTGGATATAGTCGATGTCGTAGTCTTCCTGCGGCCTCAGATCGTGGGTTTGCAGCACGAGGCCGGTGTCGCGATCGCGCACTTCGATGCGCACGCGTTCCGAGCCGATCGAAATGTCCTGCCGCTTCAAGAAATAGAGCGAACCGCCGGTACCGCGGAACTCGTCGCGCGCCGGGATCGTGCCGGGATTCGATGCAAAAGCTGTGAGCTGCAACTTGCGCTCACCGAAACTCGTCGTCTCGGTGCTTTTGTGCTCAGCGATAGCACCGAACAGACCGCGATCGAGCTGCGCAAGTTCCGCCTGATGGATGTTCGTGACGAAATTGCCGAACAACAAACTGCTCTCGCTGTTCGCGACCTTCAGATAAAAGCTGCCCTGTGTCGGCGCATCCTCGACGACCGCACTGTCGTCGCCATATGTCGAGTAGTACTCGTTCGAATCGAGCCGCCGCAAAAGCTGACGCGGGTCTTTACGGTCGAGATTCGAGAACAAATCCTCGATCAGCGTCTCGCCCGTGTCGAGCGAGGCGGTGAGCTTCCAATCGTCGCCGAAGGTGCCCTTGGTGTAAAACGCACCGCGCGCCGTCACATGATCGCCGTCGGCCAACGGATCGCCGCTGACGACGACGGCAGGCCCCTTGCCGTTCGCCGAGACGAACGTCAGATCGCCCTGCACGACATAGAACCAATCCGACTTCGGCACCTTCACGTCGCGCGTCGCTGAATACTTCGTTTTGCCGTCGCGCTCGATGGCCACAGGCACCTTGGTCGAACCCTTGTCGACAAGCTGCCGCGCGACGAACTTACCGTCCTCCGCGACTTTCACGGCCTGCCCGGCGACTAGCACCGCTTCGCTTTTCGCGTCCGCCAGCCCTGTGACAGTAACGGTCGCGGCCCCCTTGAGCGGAATGTTGCGCACATACGCTTCGTCGATCGCGCCGAACTTAGGCCGCGCAACCGGCGCGCCGTCGACCTCTACGGCCTCATCGACAAGCGTCAGCTCTTTTGGCGCCGTCTCGTCGAACCGGCCTTCGCGATCGTACACACGATACACAAAATAGAGATTGTCCGGCGCATCGTCGTCGGCGACCCATGCTGCGGCGCCGTCCGGTCCGACCATCACGGTCGCAACCGGCGCCGCATCCGGCGCGCTTCCCCAAGCGAAAATGCGCACTTCGGCCTTGTCCACATAAGACGGATAGTTCGCATGCGCGGCAAACTTCGCAGCTTTGCCACGTTCCACCGTGCGAAGTGCGCCATCGAGTTCGACCGACAGGACCGGCTCGACCGAAAGCCCGTCGGTGCGAACCTCGACCTTACGCTCGGCGATCGCATCGGTAGGCGCAGGAGCGGAATCGCCGGGCGTCCGGATTTCGAACGATCCGTCATCCGATGTCGCGATGACGCCCGTCTCTTCGGCGCGAAGTGTCCCCGCAACGGCGACCGAGAAACCGGCGATCAAGAGAGCGCGCAATGACCGCATCATGGCGTCTGCTCCCCACCGGTACGGTTCATGTTCGTTTCGATCACAGGCCGCACGTCGTCCCAGTCGGAACCGAAGCAAGCTTCGATATCGGCTTTGAGCTGCGCCAAGCGGACGTCCGCGAACCCAGCGTCTTCGTTGGGATCCAAACGATAATTGATGCGCACGATCAGCGGCTGTGGATTGCCCTCAGCCAGCAGCTTCAGCTTCGCCGCCAACTCTGGTTTCAACGCCGTGCCGTTCGCGACGAACGCACGCGCATCGAGATTGACCTCGCGTGCTTCGGCCTTCTTCACGCCGAAGTTCAGTTCGCTCATCTTGCCGCGCGTAAGCCGGATCGATTGCGGATTATCGATCGTGGGCTGATAGCCGGCAGGCACCGAACGCGGATCAAGCTTCAACACGAAGTTCGAACCGATTAACGCGTTCGGCACCGCGACGCAGGTGATATGATAACGGCCGAACTCATCCGTCGTTGCCAAGAGGCCGTTGACCGTCGCCAACCGCGCCGCCGGAATGCCCGGCTCGCCTTCGTCCTGATAGCCGTTGCCGTTGCGGTCGTCGAAGACCTTGCCAATGATCTCGGAGCAGTCGAACACGGTGCTCGCGACGATCGCGACGACCGCCAGACCACGGTTCGAAATCTCGCTATTGTCGGCGCCGTTGCGCGCGAGACCGGTGTTAATTCGGTCGCCGCCGCTGACACCCGCACCGACCACAAGCGTAAGCTTGTAAACGACGGCGCCGTTCGCCGGGATGATCTGGTTTATCCAGGTCAGTTCCCGGCCGGCGACCGCAGGTTCGCCGGCGCTGCCGTTCACTGTTGCGCTACCAGGCACGTACTTGAAGCCCGGCGGCAGGATGTCGACAACGGTCACACCCGCGCGCTGTGCGGCATCCGTGTTGCGCACGGTAATCGTGTAGGGCACCAGATCGCCGACGCTTGCCGTACGCTTGATGCTCGTCTTCGTCACCGACAGCGGCGCACGGTTCAGGAAGGGGTCGATCGGAATGTGGTTGAAGATGATGTCCGGATCGCCCGAAGCCAGACGGAACGTAAGGTAGTAGACTGCGGGATTACCTACCGCCGGCGGATTGGCGGTCGATGCGACGAGTGCCGGGTTCGAAAGCCCCGTCGGATCGAACGGCCCCGCTTGCGGCACGAGCACCGTCGATGGGCTGGAATAACCGCCCGGCGGCGTGACCACGATCCGGTACATCGTCTCGCCCACCGTACACTGCGCCGCCGCTCCCGGCTGAATGTCGAACTGATACTGACCCGACGCACCGGTCTGCTGCCCCTGCTGCGTCGCCGACAAGAAGCACACCGCCGGCAACGGTGCGCCGCCGCCATCGACCATCGTCAACACCGCGCCCGCCACCGGATTGCGCGTCAGCGAATCGTACACGACACCTGACGGATCGATCGGCAGGTTCTGATCGACGACCGTCGTGTTGTCGACCAACGTCAGGCCGCTGATAACGCTGTAGACGACGTTGTTCTCGGGGTTACGGAACTGGATTGAGTATCCCGGACCGCTCAAAAGCCCCGTGAACAGATAGTCGCCCGCGCCGTTCGTCGTCGTGGTCCCAACCAGCGTGCCGCTCCGGAAAATCTCGACGATCCAATTCGGCTGCCGCGGCTCGCCAGAATCGAGCGCCTGATTGCCGTTCGAGTCGGTGTAGACCGTGCCGGTCACCGCGCTGACCGCCGGATCGACATGCACGGAGATCGTGGCGCTCGAACAATTCGTCGAATTGAGCACTTCGCAGATCTGGTACTGGATTGTGTAATCGCCCGCGGGAACGCCGGCCGCCACCGAAACGACGCCCGTCGCCGTGTCGAGCGAGACGCCGGGGTTCGACGCAGGCACCGTCGCGGTCGCAGTGATCGCCGCGACGTTCACCGGCGCGCCGTTCAACGTGTCGTTCGCGAACGCATTGATCAAATTCGCATTGCCGATGCCGCTGATCACAGCGACGGGCGTGTCGTTGTTCGCAACGATCGGCGCGGCGATCACAGTCACGCTGATCGTGCCGTTGTCGCAATTCGATGGATTCAAGTCTTCGCAGATCGTGTAGTCGAAGGTGTAGGCGCCCGCCACGGTCCCCGCCGCAACGGTGACGTTGCCAGTCGCCGTGTCGAACGTGAGCCCCGCCGGAACGCTAAAGCCCGTGGCGACGGTCAGCGTGGCGTTCGCCGACGTCGCCGGCGCGCCGTTCACCGTATCGCCGCTGAACGCGTTCAGAACGTTCGTCGCACCAGAAGCTCCGTTGACCCCGCCAACGCTGTCGTCGACCGCCACGATCGGCGCCGCCACAACGGTCACCGAGATCGTGCCGTTGTCGCAGTTCGCCGGGTTCAAAATCTCGCAGATCGTGTAGTCAAAGCTATACGTGCCCGCCGCCGTGCCAGCCGCGGCGGAGACGTTGCCCGTCGCCGTGTTGAAAGTCAGGCCGGCTGGAACGCTAAACCCGGTCGCAACAGCAAGCGTCGTGTTCGCCGCCGTCGCTGGCACACCGTTCAGCGTATCCCCGGTGAAGGCGTTGACGACGTTCGCAGCACCGCTCGCACCGTTGACGCCACCAACGCTGTCGTCCGCTGCCACAATCGGCGCCGCCGTCACGGTAACCGAGATCGTGCCGTTGTCGCAGTTCGTGGGGTTCAAAATCTCGCAGATCGTGTAGTCGAACGTGTAGGTGCCAGCCGCCGTTCCAGCCGCAACCGAGACGTTGCCCGTCGCTGTACTGAAGCTCAAACCCGCCGGGACACTAAATCCGGTCGCCACAGTGAGCGTCGTGGACACCGCCGTCGCCGCAACCCCGTTCAACGCATCGCCGTTGAACGCGTTCAGGACATTTGCCGCCCCGCTCGCGCCATTGATGCCGCCCACGGTATCGTTCGCCGCCACGATAGGCGCCGCAACAACGGTCACCGAGATTGTCGCAGTGGCACAGTTCGTCGGGTTCAGAATCTCACAGATCGTGTAGTCAAAACTGTAGGTGCCCACCGCCGTTCCGGCCGCGACCGAGACATTCCCCGTCGCGGTGTTGAACGTCAGGCCCGCTGGCACGCTAAACCCGGAAGCCACCGCCAACGTGGTCGTCGCCGCCGTCGCTGGCGCGCCGTTGAGTGTGTCGCCCGCGAACGCGTTGACGACGTTCGCCGCCCCGCTCGCACCGTTGACGCCGCCCACGCTGTCGTTCGCGGCCACGATCGGCGCTGCGATCACCGTGACCGAGATCGTCGCCGTGTCGCAGTTCGTGGGGTTCAAAATCTCGCAGATCGTGTAGTCGAAACTATAAGTTCCAACCGCCATCCCGGGATTGACGGAGACGTTCCCGGTTGCAGGATTAAACGTCAGACCCGCGGGAACGCTAAACCCGGTAGCCACCGTAAGCGTCGTGTTCGCCGCCGTCGCCGGTGCGCCGTTCAGCGTGTCGCCCGTGAACGCATTGACGACGTTCGCCGCCCCGCTCGCACCGTTGATGCCACCCACGCTGTCGTTCACGGCCACGATCGGCGGCAGGAAGACGTTGACGGTTTCGTTCAAATCGTCGCCCGCGGTCGTCGGGTCAGGCTGGTCGGGGGTAGCCGCAACCGTCGTCGTATTCGTGATCGCCTGTCCGCCTTGACCCGCATTGACCGTGCCTGAGAGGGTGAGCGTTGCCGTCGCACCGCTCGCGAGCGAGCCGATTGTCCACAAGCCCGTGCCCGCGTTGTAGCTGCCTTGGCTGACCGTACCGTTCGACCCGCTCGCCGTAAGCCCGCCGGGTAACGTATCTGTCAAGCTCACATTGGTTGCGGTGGACGGGCCGTTGTTCGTTACCGCAATCTGGAACGTGACCGTATCGCCGACCGACGGCGTCGCACTTGCCGACGTCCGCGTCTTGACGGTGAGGAGGTCGGAAATCTCGTTGACCGTATCGGTGTCCGTCCCGCTGTCGTTGCCCGGCGTGGGATCGATCGTGCCGGACGGCGGCGCGATCGTTGCGGTGTTTGCAACACTTCCGGTCGTCGCCGTCACGTTAGCCGCGACCACGATCTGATAAGTCTGCCCGCTTGCGAGCGCGGGAAATGCGAAGCCGCTCTGCAACTGCACGACGGTCGGCGTCGTTCCCGCCGTGCACTGTCCCGGCGTGCCGGAACACGCAACCGACGTCACGGTGAGACCGGAAGCTGCTGGATCGATGAGCGTGGCCCCCGTCGCGGCCGACGGACCGTTGTTCGTGACGGTCAGCGTGTAGCTCGTCGTGCCGCCGGCGTTGACACTGGCCGCGCCGTTCGTCTTCGTCACCGCAAGATCGGCAACCGGCGTCACCGTGTCCGTATCGGCGGCGCTATCGTTGCCCGCCGTCGGATCAATTGTCCCGGAGGGTGGCGCAATGGTCGCGGTGTTCGACACGCTACCCGAGGTCGCTGTAACGGTCGCGAGAACGATGATCTGATACGTCTGCCCACCCGCCAGCGCCGGAAGCGCATAGCCGCTCTGCAGCTGCACGACGGTCGGCGTCGTTCCCACCGTGCATTGGCCAGGCGTGCCGGAACAAGCAACCGACGTTACCGTGAGACCGGAAGCCCCCGGATCGCTGAGCGTAGCCCCCACTGCTGCCGACGGTCCGTTGTTCGTGACGGTCAGCGTGTAGCTGGTCGTGCCGCCCGCATTGACGCTGCTCGCACCGTTTGTCTTCGTTACCGCAAGGTCGGCGACAGGCGTAACCGTGTCCGTATCGGTCGCGCTGTCGTTGCCCGGCGCCGGATCGATCGTGCCCGAAGGCGGTGCGATCGCCGCCGTGTTCGAGACGCTGCCGCTCGTCGCCGTCACCGTGGCGTTGACGACTATCTGATACGTTTGTCCGCTGGCCAGCGCCGGAAGCGCATAACCGCTCTGCAACTGGGCAACGGTCGGTGCCGTCCCGGCCGTGCACTGACCGGGCGTCGCCGAACAAGCCACAGACGTCACGGTGAGGCCGCTCGCCGCGGGATCGGTCAAGGTCGCGCCGGTCGCCGCCGAGGGGCCGCCGTTCGTCACCGTGATCGTATAGCTCGTCGCCCCGCCCGCACTGACGCTCGACGCACCGTTCGTCTTCGTCACGGCAAGGTCGGCAACCGGCGTCACCGTGTCTGTATCGGTCGCGCTGTCGTTGCCAGGCGTCGGATCGATCGTCCCCGATGGTGGCGCGGCCGTAGCCGTGTTCGACACACTACCCGAGGTCGCCGTCACAGTCGCCGCGACGACGATCTGATACGTCTGCCCGCTCGCGAGTGCAGGCAGCGCATAGCCGCTCTGCAGCTGCCCAACCGTCGGTGTCGTACCCGCCGTGCACTGCCCCGGCGTCGCGGAGCAGACGACGGACATCACCGTCAACCCTGACGCTGCCGGATCGGCCAACGTCGCGCCGGTCGCCGCCGACGGACCGTTATTCGTGACGGTCACCGTGTAGCTGGTCGTGCCCGCCGCCGTGACGCTGCTTGCGCCGTTCGTTTTCGTCACAGCAAGATCGGCGACCGGCGTGACCGTGTCGGTATCGGTCGCGCTGTCGTTGCCGGGCGTCGGATCGATCGTCCCGGAAGGCGCCGCAATAGTGGCCGCGTTCGAAACGCTGCCGCTCGCCGCCGTAACTGTGGCGTTGACGGTAAGCTGATACGTCTGCCCGCCTGCCAACGCCACAAGCGCATAGCCGCTCTGCAACTGTGCAATGGTCGGCGTCGTGCCCGCCGTGCACTGTCCCGGCGTGGCGGAACACGCGACCGACGTAACGGACAAGCCCGCCACCGCCGGATCAGTCAGCATTGCGCCGGTCGCAGGCGACGGCCCGTTGTTCGTCACGGTCAATGTGTAATTGGTCGTGCCACCCGCGTTGACGTTGCTCGCGCCGTTCGTCTTCGTGATGGCGAGGTCGGCGATCGGGGTTACCGTATCGGTGTCGGTCGCACTGTTGTTGGCGGGGATCGGATCGATCGAACCAACCGGTGCCGCAATGGTCGCCGCATTCGACACACTTCCGCCCGTTGCGGTGACGTTGAACGTGACGGCCAACGCATAAGTCTGCCCGCTGGCGAGCGCGGGTAACGCATAGCCCGCCTGCAACTGCGCGCCGGTCGGTGTTGTTCCCGCAGTGCACTGCCCGGGCGTCGCGGAACAAGCGATCGAACTGACTGTGAGTCCCGCGACGGTGGGATCGGTCAGCGTCGCGCCTGTTGCCGTCGATGGCCCGCTATTCGTAGCAGTGATCGTGTAGCTCGTCGTGCTCCCGGCATCGAGAGCGTTCACGCCGTTCGTCTTCGTAATCGCAAGTTCGGAAACCGGCGTCACAGTATCCGTGTCCGTGGCGCTATCATTGCCGGCGACCGGATCGGATGTCCCCGATGGCACAGCGATCGTCGCCGAATTCGACACGCTGCCGCTCGTCGCCGTCACGTTCGCATCGATCGTCAAAACATAGGTCTGTCCGCTCGCGAGCGCGGGCAGCGCATAACCGCTCTGCAATTGCGCAATCGTCGGCGTCGTGCCTGCCGTGCACTGTCCCGGCACGGCTGCGCAGGCAACCGAAGTCGTGGTCAGCCCCAAAGCCGACGGATCGGTGAGCGTCGCACCGGCGACGGCGGACGGCCCGATATTTGTCACGGACACCGTGTAACTGGCCGTGCCACCGGCCGTCACAGCGGCCACGCCGTTCGTCTTGCTGATCGAAAGGTCCGCAACCGGCGAGACGGTATCCGTGTCCGTCGCGCTGTTGTTCGCAGCCGTGGGATCGGCCGTGCCGGAAGGCGCCGCGATCGTCGCGGTGTTCGACACGCTACCGCTCGTCGCGGTCACGGTCGCGTTGACGGTCAGCTGATACGTCTGCCCGTTCGCAAGCGCAGGCAACGCATAGCCGCTTTGCAACTGCGCAACCGTCGGCGTCGTGCCCGCCGTGCACTGACCGGGCGTCGCCGAACATGCAACCGAGGTCATCGTCAAACCGGAAACGGCGGGATCGGTGAGTGCTGCCCCCGTCGCCGATGACGGTCCGTTGTTCATGACCGTCAGCGTGTAGGTCGTCGTGCCGCCTGCCGCGACCGCTGCAACGCCGTTCGTCTTTGTGACCGCAAGGTCGGCAACCGGCGTAACCGTATCGGTGTCGGTCGCACTGTTGTTCGCGGCCGTCGGATCGGTCGTGCCGGAAGGCGCGGCGATCGTCGCCGCGTTCGCAACGCTGCCGGTCGTCGCGGTCACGGTCGCATCCACCGTCAGCTGATAAGTCTGCCCGCTCGCGAGCGCCGGCAGCGTGTAGCCGGTCTGCAGCTGCGCAATCGTCGGCGTCGTCCCGGCCGTGCATTGACCTGGCGTAGCCGAACACGCAACCGAGGTGACGGCCAGGCCCGCCACCGCCGCATCGGTCAACGTTCCACCGGTCGCCGAAGACGGGCCGTTGTTCGTCACCGTCACAGTGTAGCTCGTCGTGCCGCCCGCACTGACGCTGGCGACGCCGTCCGACTTCGTCACTGCCAGATCGGCAACCGGCGTCACCGTATCCGCGTCCGTCGTACTGTCGTTCCCCGCGTTC
>JANNEL010000209.1:0-1697 GCA_031378595.1 Alphaproteobacteria bacterium | reverse complement strand
ATTTGACGCGCTCCTGGACCGCGAGATCGGCGGGCGCGAACATCAAGGGCATCAGGTCGCGCTTTTCGACTCCGACACCGTGTTCGCCGGTCAGGACGCCACCGACGTCGACGCAGAGTTTCAGAATGTCCGCACCGAATTTTTCGGCGCGTTCAAGGTCGCCCTGCTTCATCACGTCGTACATGATCAGCGGATGCAGATTGCCGTCGCCGGCATGGAATACGTTCGCGACAGGTAAGCCGAACTCTTTCGACATTTCGCCAATGCGGGTCAGCACGGCCGCTAGCTTGCGGCGCGGGATCGTGCCGTCCATGCAGAGCATGTCTGGGGCGATGCGGCCCGCAGCGGCGAAAGCGGCTTTGCGGCCTGCCCAGATTTGGTCGCGCTCGGCGTCGGAGGTGCTCGCCTTGGATTCGAGTGCGCTGTTGCGCTTTGCTATCGCGTCGACTTCGGCGGCTGTCGCGCGAACTTCGACCTCCATGCCGTCGAGTTCGGCGATCAAGATGGCCGCGGCTTGGCGCGGATAGCCCGGCGCGCAGTAGGTTTCGATCGCGTCCATCGCGAAGCGGTCCATGATTTCCATCGCGGCCGGGATGATGCCGGCGGCAATCACGTCCGCCACGCATTGACCGGCCGCTTCGATCGAGGGGAAGGCGATCAGCAAAGCCTTCGCGCTCGGCGGTTTGCGGCGCAGGCGGACCGTCACTTCTGTCACCACGCCGAGCAGGCCTTCGCCACCGGTGATCAGCCCCAAGAGATCGAGGCCTGGCGCGTCTAGCGCCTTCCCGCCGAAACGCACGCGGGTGCCGTCGATCAGCGCGAATTCAACGCCCATGAGGTTGTTCGTCGTGAGGCCGTATTTCAGGCAGTGGATGCCGCCGGAGTTCTCCGCCACGTTGCCGCCGATCGTGCAGGCGATTTGGCTGGAGGGATCAGGCGCGTAGTAGAACCCGTCGGCTTCGACGGCGCGCGTGATCGCGAGGTTGGTGACACCTGGTTCAACCACAGCGCAGCGATTTTCGAGGTCGATCTCGAGGATCCGGTTCATGCGCGAAAGGCCCAGCAGGATGCCGTCGCCGAGCGGCAGCGCACCGCCGGAGAGCGATGTCCCGGCGCCGCGCGGAACGAGTTTCAGCTTGTTCGTGGAACAGAACGCCAGAACGGCGCTGACTTCGTCGGCGGTTTTGGCCAAGACCACCGCCAGTGGTTTCTGCCTGTACGCGGTCAGCGCATCGCAATCGTAAGCGACGAGCGCGTCGTCATCGGCGATGACGCCATCGGACACGAGCGCACGCAATCCGGCGATCAGTTCGCCGCGACGCGCGAGGATGCTTGGATCGAGTTCCGGCATCTGCATGCCGGCAGTATTAAGGGTCGCTGGCGTGAGCCGCCAGGCCGAGGGCTTAGCCCTGACGCGCCTTGAAGCGCGGGTTCTTCTTGTTGATGACGTAGACGCGGCCCTTACGGCGGACAACGCGGCAGTCCTTGTCGCGGCCCTTCAGCGATTTCAGCGAGTTGCGGATCTTCATCGTTCAGGTCCTAAGGCGCGCAGTTTGGCGGCGTTTTTCGAGGGGCGGAGCATTAGTGTGGCACTTACAGGTTGTCAACCGGCCAAAGCACCGCTCAAGGCTCTGATTCCCTTGCTTTGCGGCCCTTTGCCGTGGCATCCGAGTTGTCATGTTTGTCGCACGTTTCCC
>JANNEL010000205.1:0-9455 GCA_031378595.1 Alphaproteobacteria bacterium | reverse complement strand
GTCGAGCCGCTCGTCGAACGCGTGGTGCAGATACGCGGCGCCCACCGACCACCGCGGCGAAAGCGCGACCTCGAACCCGCCGCCCCAAACCGCGGCATCGGCGTCGAACTGCACGCGGCTGCGCCCGGCGATATTCATGTCGAAGCGCGTGAAGGCATAGCCGCCGCTCGCGAAGATCAACACGTCGTGCGAGAAGATTTCGCCAAGATCGAAGCCCACGCGCCCGCGCACCGTCGCGATGTGGCTGAGGTCGCCCACGATCGGATAGGAGAGCATCCCGTCTTCGCTGACGGACCCGTCTTGAATCGTCAGATACGATTTCTCGAACCCGCCGAGGCTCATGTCCGCTTCCACGCCGAAGACCAACCGGCGCCACTGGTAGGCCGCGCCCACCTCGATGCCACCGTGCAAGCCTTCGTCGCCGAGATTCTTGAGGTCGGGCGTGACGCCAAGTTCCGGCCCGTCGAAAACGCCGGCGGTGTCGATGTCGTGCCCGCCCAGATAGGCGCCCACATAAAGGCCGGACCAACGGTCTTGGCTGGGCCGAAGCGATCCCGAAACCTCCTCGGCCGAGGCCGACGCCGGCCCGAAGAGGGATAAAACGAGCGCGCACGCGATGACGCCGCCTCGACAGGGCATGATGAGCATCGGCTGTGCCTCAGCTGTTCCCGGCTGAAATTACAGGACACCGGTTAACCAGGCGTAAAGCATGGGCGCCGCCCGATCGCGCGAGGCGTCCCCGCGGTAGGGCTGCGCGCCCCGCGGGTCGAAGCAAAAAAGGCCGGGTGGTTGCACCCGGCCTTAGTTCTTGCGTCGAAGTCTTCAGCGCACGCGGCGGAGCGAGCGGGCCCGGTCGTTGATACCGAGCCGCCGGAAGTTTGGCGCGCTGGACCGCAGCGTCACGCATTGCCCGCGATAGTATGTGCGCGTGCAAAGCTGCCAGGCGCCTGAGCGCAGATAGGCGCTGGACGCGACGTTGGCCATGCCATAGCCGGCGAGATCGGGCACATCGCCCGTGAACGTCCGGCCGGTCCCGGTGTAGCCGATGTTGCGATAGAGCGAGATGCGCCAGCCGATCGGCGCGGGCACGATCGGCACGAAGCACACGAGCCGCCCGTTCATGTTCGCAACGCCTTGCCGGCAGCCGCGCAAGTCAACCGACGTTTCGACCCAGCGGCCAAGGCGGTCGCGGCATTCGGCCGAGAGGATAGTGCCCGACACGTCTTCGTCGCGGCAAGTTTGCCGCCAGCTCCCGGTCGGCACGGCGTAGTCGTCGTCGTTGCCGTTATTGTCCCGGTCGCAGATCAACACGCCGTTGTCGTTGGCAATGTCGCCGCGGCAGAAGCGGTGGTTCGCCAACTCCGAATGGCGCCAGCGGCCGTTGCGGTCGGCGCAATCGGCGACGAGGTCGCCGCGTTCCACGCGCTCGTTCTGGCACGTCTGTTGATAGGACCCGCGCGGGATGCGCCCGCCGCCGTCGTTGTCGCCGTAATCGTCATCGCCGCGGTTGTCGTCGCGCGCACAGGTGAGACGGCCGTCGTCATTGCTGATGTCGCCGGTGCAATCGTCGAAGTTGTCGAGCCGGCTGTTCATCGACCCGCCGTCCGCCGTCTCGCACCGGGCGCGCAGCGTGTCGCCGATCGCAGACTCGTTATCGCACGTATTTTGATAACTGCCCGAGGGCACGCCCTGCGCCATCGCGGGCCCCGTGGCCATGAACGTGGCAAACGTCAAAGCGACCCCGCCAAGAAAACCTAGTCTTCGTGTCATGATCGTCCTCTCGCGCAGCGCCGCCCCCAAGGGGGAACCGCCACCACATGCGCCCAATACGCGTGTATCCACGGGTATCAACGCGCCAGCCGCGCCAAGGTTCCCCAAACCGCCGGGCGCGCAAGGCGCGGAACCCGGGATCGCGGCCAAAACAGTGACACGATGCGAAAGGCCTGGGACCGCACATGAGCGCGTTGAGAGCACGAGCGCGGCCGTCGATGCGCGACGCCTTGCGACGCGCGTCACAGGCGGGCGTTTGTGCGGGAGTTGCTGCGTGCGCACGCACTTGCCGGCTTCCCACCGCCGCGCCTTGGGCAGCGCTCAAATAAGCCCGGCAAGCCTCGCCGAAACGCGGAACCGAAAGCGGGCCAGAGCGTTCTCCCAAATGCAGGCAAGCGCTCAGGAGGAGACAATGCCAAGCGTCGTCTGGACCGGCCTTTCTCTGTTCCTGGTCCTTCTGGGAAGCGCCATCGCGTGCGCGGGCATTATCGGCATGCCGATCACGCTGGAAATGCAGGGGTTACTGTTCGTAACGGCGATCCTGTGGGCGGCAGTCGGGTTGTTGCTGGTCTGGGGTACGCGGTTGGACCACGCCCGGTAGCGCGAGCGATGGACGCCGGAACCCACGAAACGCGTGAGAGAAGGTCAACCGAATTGAGCGAAGCGAACGAAACAAGCGTCGAAGAGAAGAAGGTAAATCCCAGCGCCGTGTACACGCATCCGAGCGATGTGTTGGACGACGCCTCGCTGACGCAAGATGAGAAGATCGCGATCCTGCGCGAATGGCACTACGACGCCGTGCGTTTGCAAGAGTCTGCCGGCGAAAACATGACGGGCGGCGAGCCTGACCGCCTGCAGTCGGTCTCGAACGCCTTGCTCAAGCTTGGCGTCGGTCCCGCGGCCGAACTCGATCCGCACACCCCAACCGATTGAAGGCAGCTACCGCTTCGCCTTCGACCGCCCGGTTTTGATGCCGTAGCTGCGATAGCGCTTGTCGGCACCTTCGCGGCACGCGGTGTTGATGCGGTCGTGCTCCTGGGCGCCCGCCCAAAGCTTCAGCGTCACCGCGTCGTCGCGTTCAAGCCGCGCCAGAACGTCCGAGAACTGAAGGCAATCGCCCTTCGCAGCAAGCGCCATCGCCTTCTCCATAACCGCGGGAAGTCGCGCGCGCCCGGTGAGTTCCTTCGCTGCCATGGCGTCAGTATATGGACCGGAAGCGTCGGTTGGCGAGAGGGGCAGCCGCCTACGCTCGCGAAAAAGAGGCCCATCCGCCGGCCAAGGGAGAGACAACCGGCGGATGGGCCTCAAGTCATCGCGAGACTCTGTGGTCGACCCGCGACGAAATTATTGAACCGGTGCCGGCGTCGGCTGCGCTTCCTGCGGCACCGATTCGGGCACTGCTGGGCTCGACGGCGCCGGCGTTTGGATCGTCACCTGGGTGGTCCCGGGCGCGCTGTCGAAGGCGCCGCCGAAGACGATCATACCGATCGCCAAAGTGGCGATCGCGCCGACCAGAATGCCGATCACGATGACGCCGCCGCTGCCGCGGTCTTCGCCGTCCGGCCGTTCGATAGTCGTCGTCATGACGCGCAAACCTCCATTGACACTCGAAAAGAGGAAACGCCGCACCTGGCCGATAGTTCCGCGTCGCGTGCGATGGAACCCAATGCCAACATCCGCGTTTCATCTTCATGGCCACGAAATGCCGGGCCGGTGAAAGGTGGACGAAATGCGTGGAACTTTCTTAGTCGCAATGGTGGTCGCGGTAGCCTTAGCGGGCTGCGGAACCACGACCGAATACCGCACGATTTCCGGTGGTCTGCTCGGCGCGGGCGCCGGCGCAGTCGTCGCCGGAGCAACGGGCGGTAGCGTCGGCACGGGCGCGGTGATCGGCGCCGTCGGCGGCGCAGTCGTCGGCGCAGTCTCCGACCCCTGCAAGCTCAACCTCGGCGATCCGTTCTGGAAAAAGAATGGCGGCCGCAAAGCCTACAACCGCCGCTGCCGGCATTAACGAGTACCAAGGAGAGATCGCATGTTGGATCGCATTTTCGCTTTCTCGGCACTCGCGCTCTTGGGCGTCTTCTCCGCGATCGCCGTTGCGACGTCGGTTGAAGTGCAGAGCGTCGTCATGCTGTTCGCAACGCTGTTCGCGTTCAGCGCCGTCGCCAGCGCCCAGGTGCGGGATTGAGGCAAGGGAACCATTGCGCCGCGCCCGCGTTTTAACTGGGAGCAGCCGGTAAATGGAAACGGCTGAAGCCAAAGGGGCAAAGATCATGCGCGGAACACTCTTAATCGCACTGGTGTTGATCGTAGGCGGCATCGCGGCGCTCGCGGTCCCGTATTTCACCTACACGCAAAAGGAAACCGTCGTGGATGTGGGCCCCGTCCAGATCGAGGCGGACAAGACCAAGCGCGTGAACATCCCGCAAATCGCAGGCATCGCCGCCCTCGTCGCGGGCCTCGCGCTGCTCTTCGCGTCGAGGCGCGAGGGCGGCGCGTAAAGCTGGCCGATGGATCAGCTGCCGTAATCGCGCGATGAAACCGCCGCCGTCACGCCATAACTTCTGGACAAGCCACACAACGCGTCTGCGTCGATGCTTTGTTGGTCAGGAGAGCGTGGCAGCGTCACAGGTCACGCTCTCCGCCCAAGCGCCGCGCCGGCCCGATGCGCCCGCTTGTGTCAAAAGCAGGCGCTTCGTGGAGCTCGCGCGGTGCCCGCAATGCCGGGGGATAAGTCGGCGATTGCCGGCGCCCTTGGTCAATACGGAACAGCCCTCAGCCGCCGCTTTGTCCTACGTGGCCGGAAAGTGAGTCACCCCATGGCGATGATGATCGGCAATACGGCGCAATTCATGCGCGGCAAATCCAAAGCGGTCGAGGAAGGCAGCGTCACTGCATTTTTCGATCCGGCGACGGTCGAAAATCTTTACGCCGCCATCCGGCACGCATGGCAAATGATCGTGGTCCTCGAGCCCGTGAGCGACGGCCACCGCGATGCCGTGATCGATACGCTTGCCGTCGGCGTATTGCGCGCGGCGAATGCGGGCGAACGCGATGTCGGCCGGCTGGCGCGAGCGGCATGTTGGTATCTCATCGGTCGCGGACGCCGGTCGCACGCGTCGACACGCTCTGCCGCGGCGCAATAAGATCGCGGCGCTTCGCCGTGTTGCAAGCGTGGCACGCGCCGGATCTGCCGTCTGGCGATTGTACAATAGTGAACACAGAAAACGTGAGTGTCCGGCCTAAGTTAACCATGCGCTTTACGTGTGGGTTTCGTTCGAAGATCGTCGGCAGCTTGACGATTTTTCAACGGCACGCTGCGTGGAGCGCATCCAAACGCGGAGCGCGGCGTGGCACAAGCGGACTTCACCGGCACGGTTCGACGGTCTTGGGAAGATGCCGATGGCGGCGACTTTCGCGACCGGCTCATCCAACTCATTCCAGAGTTACGTGCCCTGGCACGAGCATTGGCGAACCATCCGGAGATCGGCGACGACTTTTGCCAAGAAACGTTGGCCAGAGCTTGGGGGAGCCGCGCAACCTTCGAGCCCGGGACGAACTTCAAAGTATGGTTGTTCGCGATTTTGCGCGCTCTCTTAAAATCCGAAGCGCGGCGCACCTGGCGGATCCACCCCTGGGATGACGCCCTGGCAGAGACGTTGGTAACGAACGGATCGCAGGAGGCTGCGGTCGCGCTTTCCGAAGTCGCACGTGCGATACAGTTGCTTCCCGCCGAACAGCGCAAAGCATTGATGCTGATCGCCATCGGACTCTCGTACCAAGAAGGCGCGAAGGCATGCGCCTGCGCGGCAGGAACGATCGGAAGCCGCGTCGCACGCGCGCGACGGGCGTTAGCGGACAGCCCGATCGACCGGGGCTCAATGACGATCCTCCTGTAAGGGGAACTTTGCTCATGCCGCTCTTCAAGGACACGAAAGCAGGCGCCACGTTCGCAGATCGAGTCCGCAAGGCGGTCGAACAGCGGCCTGCGCCCGCGCGGCAATCGAGTGCCCCGCAATCGCAGGAAAAGCGCTTGCCGCGCCAGCCCGTATTTGCGAACGCAACACTCGTGCTTAGCACAGGCAAGTTGCCCGCCATGGTGACGAACGTGAACGCTGTGGGAGCGAGAGTCGAATTTACCGTCAACGTCACTTTGCAAGGTGACGTCGTGCTCGTGGCACCCAACCTCGGTCTAAACAAACCTGTGCGCGTTGCCCCGGGGTTCCAGCTGTTCACAACCCCGGTGGGGTCGAGCATGTAGATGGCATAATCGTCGATGGCTTCGATCGGAAGGCGATAGCGGCCCTCCTGGCTGAGCGATGCCCAGTAGCGGTCCGAAATCTCGCTCAAGAAACACCCTCGCAGCCGGGTCCAGCCTGCTCGTCGCAACACGTGCAGCCGAGCCTGACACGTTGTAACGCGGCTGCGGCCGTTCGGTTCCCGAATTGACCGAAGAAAAGCGTGCGTCGCGCCCGCCTCAACGATCGGCTCTCTCCACGCACCCCACGACCGCGTCGATGACCTGGTCGATGTTGTAGGGCTTCTTGAAGTAGGGTGCGCCGGCGAACTCCGGCGGTATCGCGGCGTCTGAGTAACCGGTGGTGAAAACGCAAGGGGCGCCGAGCGCTCGAACCTCGCGCGCCACCGAAAAGACGGCCGACCCACGGATATTGACGTCGAGAATTGCGGCCGAGACGCGTTCGGTCCTCAAAATCGCCAGAGCGCCATCCAACGTGCCGGTGGAAAGGCACGCGTAGCCGCGCGCAGCCAAAGCGTCCTCGATCGGAAACTTCAAAAGCGCTTCGTCTTCGACCAGAAGAATTTTCGCACTGCCAGCGGTGGCTTTCATCGCAAATCTCTCAAACGCAGTGTTGCCCAAGACCGGATAACGAACGGATCGAGCCCCGGTTCCCTGGGGCCAGTGCGGCAAGGGCGCGCGTGTGGCGGTTGGGCCGAAAACGAGGGCCCACATCGGAAATACGCGTGTCGGGGGATGCCAACCGGCCGTTGAATCGGCTAGCGCATTCTACACTTTTGCCGGTGTTCAAAATTGAACACTGGCGGCAATTTTGCGGCTTTGTCGCGCCGGGATGACTCTTCACAGCGCTTTATTCGCTTTGATAGAATTCGGGGCTTGAACGGAGAGCTGGCTTGGCGCGGCAAAAGAATAAGGGAACCTTCGACCCGCAAGACTTCCTTGCGACTGTGAACGGCGGCAGAACAATCTTGAACCATCGAAAGTCGGACGTGATTTTCGAACAGGGCGATACGGCCGATGCGGTGTTCTACATCCGCAAAGGCAAACTCAAAATCGTCACGACGTCCGCCCAGGGTAAAGAAGCGGTCATAGGTATCATGGATGTGGGCGGCTTCTTCGGCGAAGGGTGCCTAATCGGACAACCGCTGCGTTTGGCCGCCGCGGTTGCGTTGACCGATTGCACCGTCATGCGTATCGACCGAGCGACGATGATGAAGATCCTGCAGAAAGAGCCGGCGTTCGCCGAACTCTTCACGGCCCATCTGCTCACGCGCAACTCGCGCATCGAAGAAGATTTGGTCGATCAGCTTTTCAATTCGAGCGAGAAACGGCTGGCGCGAATTCTTCTCCTGCTGGCGAATTTCGGAAAACCCGGCCAACCCGAACCCGTCGTGACCAAGATCAGTCAGGAAACGTTGGCCGAGATGGTGGGCACAACGCGCCCACGCGTCAGCTTTTTCATGAACAAGTTCCGCAAACTCGGCTTCATCGAATACAACGGCAAACTGTCGGTCCACAGCTCGCTCTTAAGCGTTGTCTTGCGCGACTGAAGTGCGGGCAGACGGCGTTGCAAGCCCGAACGAATTGCAAATGACTGTTGCCGGCCAAGGATCGGGCGCCTAAGTCGCGCCACCTTTTGCGATCGGTGGTCAAAATTGAACAGCGCCACGGGATCGACGCGGAATACGCTGAACAGCGGTCCGTGGGAGGCTGCTTCTATCATGTCCAAAGTCGTGGCGAACCGGCGCATCTAACGGCGGCCTCCGCAATGGAGGTGCACGGCTTCGTCATGTCTCTCCAGCAGGGCAGGGGTGTGAAAATTTCCCACGGACCGCGCCCGCCATCGGACATGCCCTGACGCGGCGCGCGCCAGGCGTTTGCCGGGATGGTGAGCGTGCAAGTGAGCGTTTCAACGCAG
This sequence comes from Alphaproteobacteria bacterium, assembly GCA_031378595.1. GTDB lineage: Bacteria > Pseudomonadota > Alphaproteobacteria > Micropepsales > Micropepsaceae > SZUA-430. Next base: position 1,509 of record JANNEL010000205.1, on the reverse strand, counting down.
CGGGAGTTCAGGCGTCGAGTTGGACTGTGGGGTGGGAGTCGAAATAATGACAACAAACGGTCTGCGTCACATTTCGAAAGCGCACAGGGATTCCGGCGGCGAAAGCCCGACGCGTCGAACGGTCTTGAACTACGAGCGTGAACTCAGGGATCGCATGAGCACGGAAGTGCTGCTGCGAAAGACGATTGCCGACGGCCTGGCGTTGATTGCCCAAAAGGACGCGCTCATCGAGCAACAGGGAATTCTGAGCAAGGAATCCGACCATCGGTTGCTGAACGGCCTCCAGATGATTGCGAGCCTGATCACGCTTCAGAGCCGCACGTCGCTGAACCCCGAGGTCGCGGCGCAATTGGCGGTCGCGGCCGATCGTGTCGCGATGGTGGTTCGGATGCACCGGCGCCTGCACAGCCTTGAAGGCGCTTCATCGGTGGCCTTCAAGAAGTATCTGGAGGATCTTTGTAGCGACTCCTCCGCCATGTTGACGTTCGAGAACCTGCCCGAAGCGGCGATCGTAGTGGCGGGCCCCGACGTCGAGTTGCCGGCCGAGATCGCAATTCCGCTCGGCTTCATCGTCAGCGAGCTGATCACCAATGCCGCCAAATACGGCAACGGGAAGATTGCGGTCAAATTGGAGGCGACCCCTTCCAAGGGTTACGCCCTTTCGGTGACGAACGGTGGGCAATGTTTGCCCGGCACCTTCGATCCATCCCTCTGCCGGGGCCTCGGTATGAAGATCGTACTGTCGTTCGTCGACCGCATCGGCGGCGAATTGCGGATCGGCCGGGATGCGAAAAACGAAGGTGCTTGCTTTACCGTGCTGTTTTCCGGCCATTCCCGGGCGCGATCGATGGGTGAGCTTCATGCGTGAGTTCGAACGGCATGCGGTCGGCAACGTGATCGCCATGACGAATGACGAGCGGCGAGCCCACATCGAACACTACCGAATGCGTGTCCGCGAACTTCAGGTCATGAGCACGAAGTTCGCGCTCCACGCACCGGAAGCGATGCCGATGATCTCGACGGACCTTACCTCACTCGATCGCATGCTGGCCCTTCTCGAAGACGGTGCGAACGAACGGAGCGGGCGCTAGGGTTCGAGCCTGGAGCCCCGTCTGTCGAGGTTTCCGATCCGCTGCCTCGACAGCGTCGCAATGGCGGGTGAACGACGCAATGCAAGGTGCGCCGTTCGTAAACCGGCTCTGCCCTTTGGGCTCAAACCGCTCGTGCGCGTAAAGTTGACGGCGCCAGAACGCGCCGCAGAGCCGCCTCGACCTGCTCCGGCGCGTAAGGTTTGGCGAGCATGGGCAAGCCCTGGAACTTCGCGGCGATCGCTTGTGCGCTGTACCCGGTCGTGATGATGAACGGTATGTTGCGAACGCTAAGCGCATCCACAACCGCGTCGGCCGGCTCTCCAGCCAAGTTCATGTCGACGATGGCCGCGTCGAACGGCTCGGCGGCGACAAGCGCCAACGCCTTCGCGGCGCGCGAAGCGACCGCCGAGGAAGCGTC
>JANNEL010000202.1:0-3112 GCA_031378595.1 Alphaproteobacteria bacterium | reverse complement strand
TCTGCGAAATAGGCCGCGCCGCCGGCGCCCGCTTCGACGACCACATCTAGCCCCAAGGCCTTCAACTTCTTGACGCTTGCGGGGGTCGCTGCGACGCGGGTTTCGCCCGCGCGCCGTTCCTTCGGAATGCCGACCTTCATCTAGACCTGCGTTCGTTGCTGTTCGGGGGAAGTCGCCGCAGTATCCGGGCAGCAGCGTTACGTGAAGAAGTAGGCAAGCACGATCATGACGATCGCTACCACGATCAAGCCCCACTTCGTCAGACCCCAGAAGAGGGCGAACATGTGTTGCTGGGCGCGGATGTCTTGGCTGCCCTTCTTGTAGGTCGTTGGCGTGCTCGCCATGGCGGATAGCCCCTTGGATTCGCTAAAGGATTTGGATCGCGGCGGACTATAGCAATCGAAATTCCAGGGGCAACCGCCGTTTTGACGCTGGAAATGAGGATTCGAACGAGCGCCGACCCCGAGGGGGCGGTCCGGGCGAACTGCGGCGACGGCCGGATCAGCTGCGCTCGAAATCCGCGGGGCGTGGGTTGCGCCGGTTCGCATGCGCTTTGATCTGCTCAATCACGGCGCGCTTCACATCGTCTGCCTTGAGTTCGTTCACAGGTAAAGCCGCGAGTAAAGTAAGCGCCTCAGCAAACCGCCCGCGTTGACGCTCAATCTCAGCGGCGACCAGGGAAGCGGACCACCAATCCTCATCGTGACTGGTTCGCGATCTGGCGCGCGCGATCATCGCCGGCTCCGCTTCTGCGAGGTAGCACTGGCGGAGATCCTCCTTCACATCCTCGGCTTCCCACGCTGCCTTGAGAATGAGCCAGGCTAAGTCGGCCTCGCTGACGCCGAGCGCGCGCTGTAGATGCACCACGAGATACGCGGTCGCGTGCTCCTTGCGCATCCGCTGATACTCTTCGCTTGCGACAACGGACGTGAGCTTGGCGATCTCTTCGGGCGTGAACTCCTTCGCGTCTTTCCAAACCACGAACCCGTTGGGACATCTGTCCCACGGGAGATAGGCCGCTGGTCCGTTCGGGCGAAGGTCAAGCCGCATGCCAAACTGTGAGGTCGACATAATCTCGAACGATTCGTACTTCTCGCCGCCGATCGGACAGTTTTTCTGGACCGGCATCATGGTGGTTGCCTGCGCGGATGCGACGATCGCGACGACAGCAAGCGACGCAAAGAGAGCGTGGTGCATGACAAGCCTCCAAGGTTTCGAGCAAGCCTTGGCCAGGATTGTGGCGAGACTTAGCCGCGTTACACCCGCCGTGTCGGCATTGAGTGGTTCCAGTCGGCGAGGAGGGCGCGGAGTGCGGCGACGAATGCCAAGGGCTGGTCCAGCATCACGTGGTGGCGGGCTTGGGGGATTTCGATCATGGGGGCGGCGCGGCCCAAGAGATTGAACATGTACTCGCCGACTTCGTGCGGCATGAGGATCGACATTTCGCCGCGCATCACGGCGATGCGGCACTTCGTGGCGCGCAGGCGTTCGGCGGTGTCGCCGATCGAGAAGCGCGACGCCCAGAGCGCGGGATCGAACTTCCAGGTCCAGCCGCCTTCGACTTGCTTCAGCGAGCGGCGGGCGACGTAGTCGACGATGTAGTCGTTCTCGCACGGTTGTTCCGGCGCTAGACGGAAGCGGGCGAGCGCTCGTTCAAGCGTCGGGTAGATGCGATGCGGGCGCAATTCGCGATGCGGCGGGCCGTGCGGGCGGCCCGGCGGATGCACCGGCGAGTCCACGATCACCGTGCCTGCCAACTTGTCGCCGTGTAGTGCGCCTGTCAGCATCGTGATGAAGCCGCCGAACGAGTGCGCGACGATGACGGGCGGTTCTTCGTGGTCGAACATGCCGGTGGCGTCCATCACGGCCAGTTGTTCTTCGACGAAGAGTTCCATGGAATAGTGCGCGCGGTGCGCGGAGTCGCCCATGCCGGAGAGGTCGAGCGCGGCAACGTTGTAGTCGGAGGCTAAGAACGGGGCGATGAAGCTCCACCATTCCGCGTGTGCGGCATTGCCGTGAACGAGCAGGAGGCCGGGGCGGCTGCGCTGGCCCCAGCGCAGATAGCGGATGCGCGCGCCGGCGGCACTGACGTGGGCGATCTCAGGTGCGACGGCGACGGTTTGCTCGAACCACGCGGGGCCTTTCACGAACTCACCGTTGAAGCGGGCGAGCGGGCCGGTGTTTTGGTCAGCGGCCATTAGGAGTCTGCCAAAGAAATTGAACCACGAATAACACGAACTTCACGAAGGCTATCATGTGCACCTTCACGCGCTGGTGCGGCGGCGATGCTGATTTGTTTCCCGCAAAGGCGCAAAGACGCCAAGGCGTTGGGGCACTCTTACGGCGCGAAGAGCCCGTCCGGCGAAGAAATGGCGCCTGCGGCGCCGACAAAATTCTTAGCGGCATTGCGCCTATGCGGGAAACAATTCAGCGGCGGCACGAGTCCAAGCGGCGGATAGTACGCGCCGTCGCGTTCATGTTTTTCGTGATTTTCGTGGTTCAATACTTCTTCCTCATGCCTTGCGCTTCGGTGGGCGGACGCCGAGGGCTTTGAAGATGCCCGTCGCGGTCATGATTGTGCGGTCGGCGCACCAGATGCGGCCGGTGACGGTGTAGATGTCGCTGTCGTGGCCTGCGATCGTTCCGGTGCCTTCGACCCAGTCGCCGATTTGCGCGGCGTCAACGAAGTCGGTCACCATGCGCACCGTCACCCAATAGCGGTTCGAGGCCAAGGTGATCGCGTGCCCTAGGGCCATATCCGCGAAGGCCATCAACATGCCGCCGTGGCAGTTCTTCATGCCGTTCGTGTGGGCCTCTGAGACCAGGAACGCGCGCGTGTAGGTCTTGTCCGGGTTCACGCGTTCGTACATCGGACCGATCTGGCGGCCGAAGCCTTGGAACCAGTTCATGCGCACGAAGCCTTCGGGGATCTCGGGCGCGTATTCTTCGAGGAGGTCGTCGGTCATGGTCAGGAATCAGATATCAGAAATCAGGGATCAGAGGGGTAAGGGGACGCTGGCGGCTTCGAAAGCTGTCTTCTGGCGCTTGGCGACGGTGGCGAGCGAGAAGTTTTAGATTTCTTCGTTGAAGAGTTTGTAGAAATTTTGTTCCG
>JANNEL010000159.1:0-3506 GCA_031378595.1 Alphaproteobacteria bacterium | reverse complement strand
TCATTGGAGCCTTGGCTCTCGACCCGAATGCCCGCTCGAAACGCAGCTTCCACCTCATCGACCAAGCCCGCCGATTGCGCAGCTTTCACGGAACTCTCATGCATCGCAAAGAAGCTCTTGCGCTTGATGTCGCCGATACAGGAATGCTCCGGATCGAAACCCTTCGGCGGCCGGCTCAACCCCTCGCCGCGCAGTTCCTTGAACGCCTTCGCGAACGCCTTATCCTCGACGACCTTCTTCCAAGCCTTCGGATCGTCCGCAATCGCGCGGCGCACCTTGTTCAACCCAGCAGGCTCAGGCACCCAAACCCCGCCGCCGAAAAACACCTCGTCGACCGCGAAGTGCATATAGAACCCCGGCACATGCGCATCCTTGCCGAGCCCGTGCCGGAAATGTACGCCCGCGTGCGTCTTGTAAGGGCTCTTGTCCTTGCCGAAACGCACATCCCGATAGATGCGAAACATCGACCCGCCATTCGGCCGCGGATCGACAACGATATGCTTTGAGATCTTCGCAACCCGCGGCGCCATCGCCTCCATGAAGTCGCAGAGCGGCGCGATCACCACATCCTTATAGCGCTGCTTATTCGCCTCAAACCAAGGCCGCTCGTTGTGCTTGGCGAGCTCCTTGAAGAACGCGAAGAAATCTTTGGGCAGACCTTTGAAGGTGGTCATCTGGTTCCGTCTATTTCTTGGGAGCGCGCGTATCCAAAGTCTTTTGAAGCTGCTCGATGATTTCGGCTGGCATCAGTGGCGAAGCAGCATAAGTCGTCATGTCTACACGGAACAGCCGAGTCCGATCGAACACCCCTCCGTAAACGTCGATTTCCGTCTTTCCGTCGCGATTTGAGTCCATCACCGCACGCACGATCACGAACGGTTGTCCCGGAATTTGAGTGATCTCAATCGGGCTTGCTTGCAGCCCCACGACCTTGTGCAGCACACGCGCCTTAAGGTCGAAGACATACATATCCTCGGCATCGTAGTCTGTCAGTTTGCCGTCTTTGTCCGAATCCTTGCCGGTGGCAAAAGCGATCACCGCCTCGTAATCTTGACCAGCAGCGAAGACGAAACGCGATATCGCCACACGCTCGGAGAAGACCTTCGTAACAGCACCTGTCTTCGGTTCGTACACCAGCATGTTGTTAAATTTTCCAACGACAGGCGTTGCGTCGGCGTACCTGAAGCCGCTGTCGGGCCCCTGTGCGATCCCGAACGTGCTCACCGGCGCGATGGCCTCCGGTAGCGTCGTTTGGCCGACACCGATCGCGTAGAGATCGAACGCTTGGGTCACGGGATCTTTCCGCAGCCCGACCGGTCCCTGGGGAAACGTTATCAATTGCTCGACAAGACCTTTCTTCGCGAGTTCGGCCGCGCGATCAGACGACGTTACAGCACCGCGCGTTCGCCAGTCCTCCTGGCCAGCGACCCAACGCCAGCCTTCGTTTATCGGGAAAGCCACAGCGAACACCACGAGCGGTGCTAAGGCGAGCACAACATACGCAACGCCAACACAACGCCAAAAGGTCTTCCACATGCGCGAACCCCTTCATGATGCAGGGGAATATCCTATGCCCAAGTTGCCCAGCCACGAAACTCAGCAACAAAAAGGGCGCCCGCGCCCGGACGCCCTTTGGATACTGCGGAAGCAGTGTTACCGCTTCGAGAACTGGAAGCTGCGGCGGGCCTTGGCCTTGCCGTACTTTTTACGCTCGACCATGCGGCTGTCGCGGGTCATGAACCCGACCTTCTTCAAGATCGGCTTCAGTTCCGGCTCATAGTTCACGAGCGCACGGGAGATGCCGTGACGAACTGCGCCGGCCTGGCCTGACAAACCGCCACCATTCACGGTGGCCACCACATCGAACTGCGTCTCGCGGTTCGTCACAACCAGCGGCTGGCGCAAGATCATGCGCAGCACCGGCCGCGCAAAATACGTCGCTTCCTCGCGGTCGTTGACGGTGACCTTGCCGGAACCAGGCTTAATCCACACGCGCGCGACCGCATTCTTGCGGCGGCCGGTGGCGTACGAGCGCCCTTGCGCGTCGCGCTTCGTCGTGGGCTCGACCTGCGGCTTTTGATCGGCGGCAGGGCGCTTGATCAGCGTTGCTTTCACGTCGCTGAATGAACGAACTTCATCGGCCATGGGTCTAGCGCCTCACGTTCTTAGCGTTCATGGATTTAACGTCGAGCGTTTTGGGCTGCTGCGCCGTTTGCTTATGCTCAGGCCCGACATAGACGAAGAGGTGGCCAAGCTGCGCGCGGCCAAGCACGCCGCCAGGCAGCATCCGCTCCACGGCCTTCTCGACCACTTGCTGTGGCCGCTTGCCCGTGAGCAACTTGCCGACGACACGATCCTTGATCCCGCCGGGGAAGCCCGTGTGATAGTGGAAAATCTTGTCCTTCATCTTGTTGCCGGTGAGGACGATCTTCTCCGCATTGATGACGACAACGTTGTCGCCGCCATCCATGTGGGGCGTGTAGGAAGGCTTGTGCTTGCCGCGCAGGCGCGTCGCGATCACAGCAGCCAGGCGGCCGAGAACGAGCCCTTCGGCATCGATCAGCACCCAGTCTTTCTTGATCTCCGACGCCTTCATCGAATAGGTCGACATGACGTGTCCGAATTGAGTTGAGGTTCGAAACGAGGCGCGGTGAGTACGGGGGCCGCGCGCGAAAGTCAACGCACGAAGGCCCAAATGCGGCGAAAAAGCTCAAAGAATCGGCGGTGGTAATATAATACCGCGACCATAACCTGCCGCTCTCGCTTTCGGACCGACGACCGAAGAAGGCACGCGGAGACGCGGAGGCGCGGAGGACTTAACGCTTTCTCCTTCTCCGCGCCTCCGCGTCTCCGCGTGCTTCACTAACAGCCTCCCCTCGCCCGCTAAGGCGTGGGACGATAGTGTCGCGCGATGACAGACCTCATCCTCTCCGCCCGCGACGGCTCAGTGCTGACGCTCACCATGAACCGCCCCGACGCGCGCAACGCGCTGTCGGAGGGTCTCATGGCCGCGCTTCAAGCCGCGCTCGACGCCGCAGGCCACGACCCGACAACCCGCGTCGTCATCGTCGCCGCGAACGGCCCCGCGTTCTCGGCCGGGCACGACCTCAAGGAGATGGCCCCGCACTGGCAGGACGGCGATCGCGGTCGGCAATACTACGACCGGCTGATGAAGCAGTGCGCGCGGCTGATGCAAACGATCGTGCGCCTGCCAAAGCCCGTGATCGCGCAGGTGCACGGCATCGCGACCGCCGCGGGTTGCCAGCTGGTGGCAAGCTGCGACCTCGCCGTCGCCGCCGAAGAAGCACGCTTCGCTACGCCAGGCGTCAACATCGGCCTCTTTTGCTCGACACCGATGGTCGCCCTCTCGCGCAACGTCGCGCGCAAGGAGGCGATGGAGATGTTGCTAACCGGCGACATGATAAGCGCCGCCCGCGCCCGCGAAATCGGCCTCATCAACCGCGTCGTGCCGCAAGCCCAACTCGCAGCCGAGACGCTGAAACTCG
>JANNEL010000142.1:0-4179 GCA_031378595.1 Alphaproteobacteria bacterium | reverse complement strand
CCACGACATTCAGGTCCCCGTCTCCATCGGCCGCCACTACGCGAAGTTCATCCCGAACGCCCGCGCCGTGTTTCCGGACGGCGAAGGCCACGTCTCGATCATTACGAACTACATCGAAGCGATCATTGGGGATTTGCGGGCTCCTTAAACCTGCTTCCCCGCGCCTCGCCGGGACAGTATAATCCGGCCATGACGAAGCACTCAACGACTGTCACCCTGACCGGCAACGATGCGGATCGTCTCGCCCGTATCGTCAAACAGGGCGGTTACGCGACGCCCGAAGCTGCAATCTCTGAAGCGCTTGCGGCGTTGGACGAGGAACCTTGGCCGGAACTCGACTCATGGCTCCGCGACGTCGTCGCAGAACGCCTCAAGAGTCCGGACCCGAATCCGGTACCGCTCGCTGAAGCGCGCAGGCGCTTGTTAGGCACCGACTAGGCGGTGACGCGCTTCAATGTAGAACTAGACTCGCGTGCGATCGGAGACATAGCGGGAATCCGCGACTACATCACGGCGGAGCGCAGCGTGGCGCTCGCAGATCGTTTCATCGCGCGCGTGTTCGACCACTTCTCAAGTTTCGAAATCGCGCCATTTCGGGGTCGGAAGCGCGATGACATCGATACAGGCTTACGCATCGTCGGCTGGCGGAAGACGATCACCATCGCATTCACGGTCGATGAGACTTCAGAGAAGGTCCAGATAGTTGCCGTTATCTATCGTGGCCGGGACGTTGACGCGCTTCTGCGCGAACGCACGCGTTAGATGCGCCCGCAGATTCTCTTCCCCCTCTTTGCCGACGTCACGACGCTACAGGGCATCGGCCCGCGCTTCGCGAAGCTGATCGGCAAGCTTGCGGGGCCGCGGCTCGTCGATCTCATTTGGCACACGCCGGTGTCGATCAACGACTGGCGCGCGCAGTCGACGATCCGGGATGCGCCACCAAACACGATCGTGACGCTGAAGCTTTTGATCGGCGAACACAAACCCGGCCGCTTGCGGAGCCATCCCTACAAGATCCGCGCGAGCGATGAGACCGGCTTCATCGACCTCGTCTTTTTCCGCAGCCACAAGGACTACCTGAAGAACGCGGCGCCCACGGGCGAAACGCGCTATGTCAGCGGCAAGGTTGAGCAGTTCGACAACCGCCCGCAGATCACACACCCCGACCGCATCCTCGACGAGAAGGGGTTCGCGGCGGCCCCCGCGATCGAACCCGTGTACGGCGGCACGGAAGGTCTGCCGCCACGCACGCTCACCCGCACGGTCACACAAGCCGTCGACAAGGCGATGGCGTTGCCGGAGTGGCAGGACCCGGCTTGGCTGAAGAAGCAAGCCTGGCCCGATTGGCTCACCGCGCTCAAACGGTTGCACGCACCGCAAAGTCTGGCCGACCTCGACCCGACGACGCCGGAACGCCGCCGCCTCGCGTTCGACGAACTGCTGGCGAGCCAACTCGCATTGGCCCTCGCACGCGCGCGCATGCGCAAAACAAAAGGCCGGTCGCTGAAAGGCAACGGCCGCTTGCGCGCCACCGCGTTAAAAGCGCTCAAGTTCACGCTCACCAAGTCGCAGGAGAAGTCGCTCGCCGAAATCTTCGCCGACATGGCCGCTCCCGAACGCATGTTGCGCCTGCTGCAGGGCGACGTCGGCGCCGGCAAAACGCTCGTCGCGTTCTTCGCCATGCTGAACGCGATCGAATGCGGTGCACAGGCCGCACTCATGGCCCCGACAGAAGTGCTCGCCCGCCAACACTTCGCGGTGCTGAAGCCGTTGGGCGATGCCGCAGGGGTCTCGGTTGCGCTCATCACTGGCCGCGATCGAGGCCGCGAGCGCGAAGAAACACTACAGCGCCTCGCCTCCGGCGATCTCAAAATCCTGATCGGTACGCACGCGCTGATCTCGGAAACGGTCGTCTTCAACGACCTCGCGCTCGCCGTCGTTGACGAACAGCACCGCTTCGGCGTGCACCAGCGCCTCGCCCTCTCCGGCAAAGGCAATACGCCGGTCGACATCCTCGTGATGACGGCAACGCCGATCCCGCGCACACTGGCGCTGACCGCCTACGGCGACATGGACATGTCGCGCATCACCGAAAAACCCGCAGGCCGCAAGCCGATCGCAACGCGCGCAATCCCGCTGACCCGCCTCGACGAAGTGGTCGAGGCGATCGAGCGCGCCGTGCGCGATGGCGGGCGCGCGTTTTGGGTGTGCCCGCTGGTCGAGGAAAACGAAGACCTCGACATGACCGCTGCCGAAGAACGCTTCGACGTCTTGAGCGCGACGTTCGGCGACCGCGTCCGCCTCATCCACGGCCGCATGAAGCCCGTGGAGAAAGATGCCGCCATCGCCGACTTCCGCTCGGGCACCGCCAACATCCTCGTCGCAACGACGGTGATCGAAGTCGGCGTCGACGTCCCGGACGCAACGATCATCGTCATCGAACACGCAGAACGCTTCGGCCTGGCGCAGCTGCACCAACTCCGCGGCCGCGTTGGCCGCGGCGAGAAACCGTCGTCATGCGTGCTGCTCTACCAAGCCCCGCTTGGCGAAACCGCCCGCGCGCGCCTCGACTGTCTGCGCACCACTGAAGATGGCTTCAAGATCGCGGAAGAAGACCTGCGTCTCAGAGGCGCTGGCGAACTCCTCGGCCAGCGCCAATCGGGCCTACCCGGATTCCGCCTCGCCGACCTGGAGGTCCACGGCGACCTGGTCCAGCCCGCTAGCGACGATGCCCGGCTGATCGTCGCCCGCGACGCCGACCTGCAAACGCCGCGCGGCGAGGCGCTGCGCGTTCTGCTCTACCTGTTCGAACAAGACGACGCGGTGAAAACGATCAAGTCGGGTTAACCAGCCGTCCTGCATCGTTTGTCACACGTTGATTCGGTCGATCACGTCTCGACGTTGAACCTCGCCGCCGTCACATATCGACTGCAACTCGAGTCCCACCGTGTCCCTCGCCCTTCCCTTCGCCATCGGCGCCGTCGTGATCGTCACCTCGGTCATCTCGGGCATTTTCGGGATGGCGGGCGGGCTGATCCTGATGCTGATCCTGAGCCAGTTTCTGGCCGTTCAGGCGGCGATGGTTTTACACGGCATCACACAGTTCTTCTCAAACGGCTGGCGCGCGGTCATGTGGCGGCAGTGGATCGACTGGCGCATCATCGGCCTCTACACGCTAGGCGCCCTGCCCGCGATCCTCCTGCCTCTGGTGTTCGCCTACGTACCCAGCAAGCCGACGATGCTGATCATGTTAGGCGCGGTCCCCTACGCGGCACTCGCCGTACCGCAACGATGGACGCTCGATGTCACGAAGACCTGGCATGCCGTCGCCTGCGGGTTCATCGTGGCGGGGCTTCAGCTGCTCGCGGGCGTCGCGGGGCCGCTGCTCGACACCTTCTTCGTCCGCACAGCGCTCGATCGCCGCGCCGTCGTCGCCACCAAGGCGGCAACACAAGCCCTCAGCCACACGCTTAAGGTCGGCTACTACGGCGTTCTTCTCTCGCAGGCGCCACGCCTCGGCTGGGATGTGTATGGCGCCGCGATCGCGGCGGCCGTTATCGGTACGACATTGGCGGGCCCGGTGCTCGAAAAGATGTCGAACGAGAACTTCCGCCGCTGGACGAAAACGATCGTGCTGATCGTCGGCGCCCTCTCGATCGCCCAGGGCTTGTGGCTCATTCTTACCCCGCATTGACGGCCCGCGAAGCCACCGCCACTCTCGCACCCATGAGCCAACCTGACTTCGCCCCTGCGCTGGAACGCGCGATCACCCGCGCCATCAAAGGTATCACGTCGATCGCAGACCTGAAACGCCTCTCCGGCGGCGCCAGTCAGGAAACCTGGTCGTTCGACGGCACCGGCGCGAACGGCACAACACCATTGATCCTCCGCCGTGCCCCCTACGGCAAGACCGTGCAACGGTCCGCGACCGCCGTTCCGCTCGCAACCGAAGCAAAGGTCATTCGCCTCGCCGAAAAGGCAGGCGTCCCAGTCCCGCCTGTCCCCTACGTCCTTCAGGACACGGACGACCTGGGTCCCGGCTACATCATGGGCCGCATCGAAGGCGAAACAATCGCGCGCAAAATCCTGCGCGATGCGGCGTTCGCCGAAGCCCGCCCGAGACTCGCCCGCCAATGCGGCCGGATCCTCGCGAAAATTCATGCGATCGATAAGGCGCAG
>JANNEL010000119.1:0-7818 GCA_031378595.1 Alphaproteobacteria bacterium | reverse complement strand
GTGCCTTGCGTGGACAGTCTCGGATGATTTTGAGAAACGACTTTCCGTTTGGGACCGTATCGCCGCTGAGAACCGGGTATCGCTTGATGTTCTTCACGTTGTAGCAGCGCTCCAGGGCTTCTTGGGTGAACATCCAAAGGTCCTTGAGTGTCGTTCCGCTCCCGCGCCCGGTATCTGCCAAGATCGCAGACGAAACACCCAAGGAATCGAAGAGCGCTTGCTGGCGGGCGAGAGTTTTCTTGTCCGCCTCGACCAGGGACGGAAAAAGCCTATCCTCAATGCCGGTGCTGCGCAGCATCGCGTTCTGAGCCTCTAAGTACTGTCCATCTTCGCCCCACGTCTTTGCCACGCCACCGTGAAAGCCAAGCGCCGCGCCGTCCGGTACGTAAAGGTCGCGGGCGGCTAGCGCACATAGTTGGCGCACGACGACATGCAACGGTGGTCCACGGTGACAGCGAGCTTCCAATCACGCACGATTTCGCCGAAGCGGATCCCCGCGTTCGCTTCGCCACCGCCCGACTTGATCACCAGCGAGCGTATTGGATTGTTTCCGGCAGCTTGAAGCTGCCGTTCCACCTCGTTGACGGCCTCGTCGATAATTGTACCGTCAACGTGTAACGTGCTGCCGTCGACAGATACTTTCGCGGGTGTCTGAAGCTGCCCGTTATCGGCGCGCGCAGGCGCAGCAAGGGTGAGCACGATCGCAGCGACGAACGCTGCAGTTGCTTCGGCAAGTCGCTCGATCAATGTCGTCCCTCCGACACATCGCTTTGATCCTGCAAAATCGAACTTGGCGACGGTATGTGGAAACCCTAGGCTTTGGACGCGGGCGGAAAAGTGAATACGCTGTCACGGTGCAACGCAGGGGCCACAGTGAACCTCCAATCCTATCTCGATCGCGTCGGCTTCGAAGGCAAACCCCGGGCCGACCTCGACACGCTGACCCGCCTGCATCGCGGGCACGTAGAAAACATCCCTTACGAGAATTTCGATGTTCAATTCGCCCGTCCGTTGACGCGCGATCCTGCGGCGAGCTTCGAGAAGCTCGTCGTCCGGCGCCGCGGCGGTTGGTGCTACGAGATGAACGGCCTGCTCGGTTGGGCGCTCGACGAGATCGGCTTCAAGGTCACGCGCATGGCGGGCGGTGTTATGCGTGTGATGCGCGGCGACGCTGCGATCGGAAACCATCTGATCCTGCGCGTCGACCTCGACCAGCCTTATCTCGCCGATGTGGGCTTTGGCGACGGCCTAGTCGAACCCATGCCGCTGAAAGCGGGCACAATGCACCAGCGGCACTTTGCGTTCACGTTGGAGGAGTTCGAGCCCGGTTGGTGGCGCTTCCACGATGCGGCGCAGTCCGGCGCAACATCGTTCGATTTCCAACTTGCGCCAGCAGACCCGGCGCTCTTGGACGGGCGCGGCGCGTTCCTTCAGACAAGCCCGGAGTCAGGCTTCGTGCTCAACGCGGTCGCGCAACGTCACTTGCCGGACGGCCGCTTCGCCATGATGCGGGGCAAGGTGCTGACCTTCACCGGGGCGGGCGCTGCGATCCGCCAAATCGGCTCCGCGCAGGAGTACGTCGAGACGCTTCGCAGCATCTTCGCGCTCGACCTCCCCGAAGCGGCAACCCTCTGGCCCAGGATCGAAGCCCGCCACCGCGTCCTGTTCGAAGCGGGCTAACCCGGCGCAGGCGCAGGCGTGCTCGCTGGTGCCTCATTGCGCGCTTGGACGCAGGTGTAGTGAACGCCGGTGAAGACGCCGTCCAAGTCTTTCTCCGCCTTCTTGCCCGCCGCCTCGCACAGCGCTTGCGTTTCGAAGACAGCGGATGTGGCGGCAAGATTGCCTTCGCCGTTATGCAAGAAGAGTACGATCAGAACCCAATTCATCTGTTCCCCCTATTCCGTGCGCGAAGCGTAGCGCAATCGCGCAGACCGGCCAATCGAGGGGACGGTGTGGCCGTGCACGCGCGAAGCGAAAACGGAGATCAGTCTTCGCCCAGTCCGGCACTCACGCGGAACATGTGTCCGTCGGGATGGCGGAGATGAAACTCGCGCACGCCCCACACTTCGTTTGTCGGCGGGTGCGTGACGATCATGCCGAGCGAGAGCGCCGTCCGGTGGAGTTCGTCCACCTCCGCGGGTGAACTCACCCACCAACTCATCCACACACCGTCCGTCGCATCGTCGCGCAAAGCGCGGGATGATGGACCCGCGCGATCCTTGCGCGCCGCGACAGAGAAATATCTCGGCCCTCTCGCTGCAGACGCTGCCAAAATCGGGCGTGGCATTGCCTTCCGGCCAACTGAAGCCGCCTTTCCAACCCAGACGCTCCAACCACACCATACTGTCGGCCACGCTTGAGACGTTCAGAATGGGCGTCACATTTTGAATCGGCATCCGAGTCCTCCGGCGCTTGGGCCTTACCGATTAGACAGTTGAATGGGATTGCAACGCGACGCGCGCACCGCCTGCAGCGAATTCGCGCCACCCCGGTTCGCTGGCGACCTGTTTGAGGCCAAGCACCTTCCCGTAAAATTCGCTCATCGCATCCATCTGAGCGGTAAACAGAATGACACGCGCTAATTTCATCGAGCCGCCCCTCCTGACGGGCCTCATTCGATCAGATAGGCCCAGATCAAAGTCAACGCTGGAACTTGACCGCCGGCGGGCCGGACGCTCTTTAGGTCCACCGCTATCGATCGGAGTGATCACATTTGAGCGAACGGATTGCCGTCTTGGGCGCGAACGGGGTTTACGCGCGGCACCTCATCCCGCGGCTCGTCGCGGTCGGATACTACGTGCGTGCACTGGTACGCCGGCCGGAGACGGCCGGCGTCGCGCGCGCATGCGGAGCCGAGATCGCGACCGCGGACATTTTCGACGTCGGCTCGCTGACAGCGGCGCTCGCCGGTTGCGACGTTGGTGTGAACCTCGCGACCTCATTGCCGGGGCCAGCGGGGCGGGGCTCGTTCGATGCGAACGATCGCGTGCGCAGCGAAGGCGCCGCGAACTGGGTTTCCGCGTGCAATAAAGCAGGCGTGAAGCGCGTGATCCAACAGAGCATCGGCATGGTCAACGCACGTGGGCCCGAATGGTCCAACGAAGACAGCGTTGCCGACGCGAGTGGCGACAGCGTTGCCGCAAAAGCGATCCGCGCGGCGCTCGTCATGGAGGATCTCGTCACGACCAGCGCACTCGATTGGGTAATCCTGCGCGGCGGATTGTTCTACGGACCCGGTACCGGGTTTGACGACGGGTGGCACGCTCTCGCGGCTGCCGGCAAACTGCGCTTACCCGGCGACGGATCGGATTTCGTCTCGCTCGTGCACATCGCCGACATGGCAGCGGTGACTGTGGCGACGCTCAAGCGCTGGCCCTCACGCACGCGCTTGATCGTTTGCGACGACGCCCCGTCGCAGTGGCGGGACGTATTCGGATACGTCGCGGCGCTTGCAGGGCAGGGGACGGTCGAATCGGGTGGACGCGCAGGCTTCCCATCGTTCCGCCTCAAGAACGTCCGCGCGCGTGAAACATTGGCGTGGACACCGACGTACCCAAGTTTCCGCGAAGGACTGTCGAGGTAACGCGAACGCGGGGGGTTCGCGAAAACGTCATAACCGCACCCCACATCAACGGCGCAACGTAGGAGAACGTCGTGTCGCATGTGACGTGGAGCAAACCTTGGTATCGCTCGCGTGGGATCTGGGGGGCAATTTTAGGGGCGGCAGGCACGCTCTACGGACTGTGGGCGACCGTGTTGCCCTGCGGTCCGGAGCAGATGGTGCACAATTACGCATCGGCAGCCGTGACGATGTACGCGGCCTACCTCGCATTCGTCGGACGCAAAACGGCCTCGCAGCCGGTCCATTTCCTATGGCGCCGCAAGGTTGAAGTATCGGACTAGGTGGGACGCGAAATCAGCGGCCGCCAACCGCGACCGCGACAAGCGAAAGCGTTAGGCTGCGCTGACTTTCGCTTTCGCCTTTTTGACGGTGGCTTTTTTCGCGGCTGCTGCAGCTGCCTTTGCTGCCGCTCGCTCCGCGAGCTCCGCTTCGATCACGGGGATCAGGTCGCCGGCGCCGGCACGTTGAATTTTCGAGCCGGTCTCAATCAGGCGCCGCGCATTGGCGAGCAGGCTGTTCAGAGCGTCGTCCGCCATCTGCGGCACGCGCGCGCGCAAGTCGACGATCTGGGGGCCAGCGTTCGTCTGTTCCCTCGCGGCCTTTTCGGTCTCTCTGTTCATAACACCTCCGGTGAGGATGAGCGCTGATTGTGAGGCGCGAAGGGCGGCAGGCGCATGGGCGCCGCCCGTCACGGGATGCGAGTCTATTCCTCGGTAAGATTGACCGCTTTCAATCCGCGCGGGTCGTTCTCGGTATCGAACGAGAGGCGTTGACCTTCGCTCAAGCCGCGCCAGCCGGCGCGTTCAACCGCCGTCGCGTGGACGAAGATGTCCTTGCCGCCGCCGTCGGGTGCGATAAAGCCGAAGCCTTTCGTCGTGTTGAAAAATTTGACCGTTCCTTTGGTCGCCATTGACGCTATTCCTCAAAACGAAGTTGCCGCCGGGGCGACATGCCCGAGGCGGTGTGAAAAGCGTTGCAATAGTCTGAGGTCGAGAGCCGGTCACGCGCGCGCGGTGCACGCGCCCTTGGGATCCGCACTTCAAAAATGTGCTGCTGTCACGCGTGTTGTTTATGGGCAATGCACCGAAGAAGCAAGGAAATTCGCAGAAACGGCGCTAATGCGCCATCGTCGCGGCTGCTACTTCATGAATCACTGCACCGTAGTGCAACGCTGCCGCCAACAGCACAAGCCAATGCCAAACTGCGTTTTGAAACGGCAGCCGTTCCCACAGATGAAACACGATGCCCGCGAGATAGATCACGCAGCCCGCAACCAACAACCAAAGGCTCGTCGGTGAGATCACGCGCGTCAGCTGCTCGCCCACGACAAAGATCGACAAACCCAAACCGACATAGAGCGCGATGCTGAGCAACTCCCACCGGCGCGGAAACAAGAGCTTCATCGCAACGCCGAGCACCGCAACCGTCCACACACCCGCGAGCACGCCGAACCCCCACGGGCCGCCCACGCGGTTCATCACGAACGGCGTGACGGTGCCCGCGATCATGACAAAGATCGCGGCGTGGTCGAGACGACGTAGCCATTCTTTCGTTGGCGAGGGCGGGCACAGATTATAGGCAGCCGAGAAACTCAACATCGCGATCAAACCGATCGCGTAGAGCAGCGCCCCGGTGACGACGAGCAAACCGCCCGGTGCCGCCGTGAGCATCAACGCGATCGTACCTGCAATGCCGCACGCGACGCCGACAACATGCGCCGCAACGTCGGCACGATGCTCGCTGACCGAATAGGCTTTATAACTTGGCAATCCGGTCAAGCTTCAGCTTCTCGAAACAACATGACGCACAACAACGCGGCAATCACCGCGACCGCCCAACTTAGCATCATCGGCACGTGAAAGCTGCCGATAAGAACGTCGAGCCCATAGTAAATCCGCGCACCCTGTAGGGCCGCGATGAGACCGAACATAATCGCGCCGATCGAGGTAAAGCGTCTAGGCATGGCAGTATCCTCCGTTTTTTGGGCCAACACGGCGCGTCTGCGCGCGGACAAAATCCGCACGTAGTAAAAGGCGCAAATTGGCTGTTGAATCAGTGGGGCCTCAAGGACCCGCCCTGGATGCTTTCAGCGTTACCAGGTCCGGCTGCCCGACGCTAGGGCGCGCCTTACGCCAAGGCAGCCGCCAAGGCCTCTTCGCTGAACACGTCCGCAGGCACAGTTTCCGGCCCTACGATCGCAGCGAGCGAGAGTCCCGTGACGACCGGATCCTGCATCAACTTCCCGTGCAGCGCCTGTCGGCGTGCCCTCGCGCGAGCGTCGAACTCGCAATCGCGCGCGCTGGCAAAACGCGCGGCCAGACGCAAGCGGCGCATGCGCTCTTTGCGTTCCTCCGCATACGGAGCAAATGCGGCGGGCGACCAATCGTTCGAGATCTTCAAAATGTCCGTGAGCACGCGCACATCGCGGTGCGAGATCGATAATCCCTGCCCGATGATCGGATCGTTGTGCCCAGCCGCATCGCCGATCGCGACCACGCCAGCTGCATACGGCACGTCCGCCCATGTGTCGTTGTTCGGATAGACAAAACAGTGGCTCGCGGGTTTCGCATTCGCGATCGCCTCGCCGTTCGGCAGACATTCAAGTGCGAACGCTTTCGCGAAGCGTGCCGGTGCATCCTCGCCCATGAAGCGTTCCTTCTGCGAAAGCGGCGCGCCGAGATAAAGTCGAGCCTTGCCGCCTTCTTGCGGGAAGATGAGGAAGTTTACATTGCCCGCCGTGCCGATCGATTGCAGTTCCGAAGGCCAACCGTCCGCACCCTCGACCAGCATTCCCGAAAACCAATGGTGGGGAGGATCAGCCTGAAGCGCGATCCCCGCTTGCTGACTTGTCCTGCCGTGCCTGCCATCGGCTGCAATGACGAGGCGCGGTTTCAGTTCATGCGCGACGCCCGCATGCTCGAACGTCACTGTCGGCGGCGCCCCCGGCTTCACATGCGTCTTGCGAACGCCGCGCAGAAATTTAGCGCCGGCTGCGACCGCCGCATCGTCGAGCAGCCCACACGTTTTCGGGTGACCGAGCGTCAGCGGCCCTTCACTCCCCAACGCCTCGAAATGCATCGTCCGCGCATCTGCCTCGGCAGCCGGTATGCCTTCGTCATAGGTGATATGACGCTTCAAATGATGCCCACCGTTCGTGCGGTAGAGGTCGTAAAGCCCAAGACGTTTCGCCTCCGCCACACCCCACGGCGCCAGCCACTCGCCCCGCACCACGTCGCGATGTTCCGGTGTGATCTCGAGCATCAACACGGAATGTCCGGCCCGCGCCATGACCGTGGCGAACGCCCCACCGGCGATGCCGCCGCCGATGACAACAATTTCAGGAGTCTCGATGTGCGTCACGGTTTGCTCCCTCGCGATTTGACGTGCATACCATTATCCCAAGGATCACCGCCTGAAAACGCACGAGAGAAGGCTCCATGAAACTGTTCGCCGCATTGATGACCACCGCTCTCGTCGCCGGAACGGCTTACGGCTTCGGCACGATCAAGGGCCTCGGCCAAAACCTGGAGCACGAGCGCATCACGCGCCGTGCGTTCACCTGCCCGAACAACCAACCCAGCGACGATTGCTTCCAGAAGAAGACGCTGGCCTCGCTCGCCGGCGCACCGGGCGACTTCGGGGCTGTCGGCACGCCGGATCGCGGCAGCTTGATCTTCCGCGCCGAAGCGCATTGCGACGGCGGCGACTATTTCGACATAGCCGGGTACCCGCAAACGAAGGCCGACGCCAAAGCGAAGATTGAAGCCTGCCGTAAGTGGATGGAGACGAAACTCGACGAGGCGGTGACGGCGGCGGGTGAGCTACTCGACGCAAACGGCGCCCTCCGCAAGAGCGAACTCCCGACGATCGTTGCGTGCCGGTTCGGCGGCCAGGTTAAAGGCCGCGCGAAGTGCAACGTGCTTGAGCACTTCGGCATACTGTTGCACGCCGCACAGGATTTCTATTCGCACACGAACTGGACCGACGCCGCCGACAAGAGTGCACCGGTCTCGCCGCTGAACCCGCCGGGCCTGAACAATCATGGCCCCGCGCCTTACCTCGACATACGCACCGGAAATCCGTTTCCGGCAGGTCTTATCTCGGGATGCTTCGAAGAGAAGTCTGCGATCTCAGAGCCCGCGAATTGCAACTACGGCAAAGACGGCAAGCTCCCGCGCGTGAAGCACCTGGCGCTA
>JANNEL010000118.1:0-4931 GCA_031378595.1 Alphaproteobacteria bacterium | reverse complement strand
AGGTCATGCGCATTGGGTCGGCAATCACGGCCCTGATCGCGTTCGCCGTTGCCCTTGGTCTCGACATCGCTCTGCTGCGGGAGGCGAACACACAGTTGGGAACGGTCAGCGTGCCGGTCGCACTGCTGCTGCTCTACTATGTTGTCGTTTCACCGGCGCGGCGGTTCCGACGCTGGGGTTATGCGAAAACGGACGATGAGCTGCATGTCGCTCATGGCGTTTTTGTCCGCATGGAGACGTCGGTCGCGTTTCATCGCGTTCAGCACATCGATGTCGCGCAGGGACCGATCGAGCGCATCTGCGGGGTTTGGCAACTGGTCCTGAACACGGCCGGCACGCTCAACAGCCAAATCTGTCTGCCCGGTCTTTCGCGCGCCACTGCCGAGGCGCTGCGCGACGAGATACGTCTGCATGTGCAGGCGGATCGAGAATGAGCGGTTCAGCCCGGCCCCGGCGGCTCCATCCGATCATTCCTCTCGTCACCATGCTCAAGAGACTGCCGGAGTTGCTGCTGCCGATTGTCGGGGTGGTCGCGGTAGCGCGGGACGAAGGCTTAGGCATGCTTTTGCTGGCGGTCGGAGGCTTACTGACGTCAGTCCTCGCGCTCCAAGTTTTGGCGTGGTGGCGCTTCACTTACACGCTGCTGCCCAACGAGATGTACATCGAAAGCGGCATTTTCTCGCGCAATCGGCGGAGCATTCCGTGGGACCGGGTGCAGGATGTCGAGATCGAACGCGGCCCGCTTGCCCGGGTTTTTGGTCTGGCCAAGGTCAAGCTTGAAACTGGTGGATCGGGAAATGACGAGGGGCTTCTCGATTCGATTGCGCTCGGCGATGCGCTTGCTCTGCGCGACGAAATTAGGGCGCGGCGGGGTATCGCGGTTGGGTCATCTCAACAGGCGGAGGCCGCCGAGCCCCCGGTGTTCAAGATGAGTGTGCCGCGGCTTCTTCAGGCCGGGCTCTTCAATTTCTCTGTGATTTGGCTCGCGGTCATCGTCGGCACGTATCAGTACTTCAAGAACCTGCTGCCTTGGTCGATGGACGACGTCGAAAAATGGATCGGCGTACATCAGCAGGAGATCTTGGGCATGGTGAGCCCAGTGACCATCCTGCTGGCGCTCTTACTGTTCATGTTGCTCGGCACGGTCGCGGGCGTGATCCAGATGTTCGTGCGCAATTTCGGATTCACGCTGTCGCTTGAGGGCCGCACACTGCGGCGCGTGCGCGGGTTGGTGACACGCAGCGAGGTCGCCATCCCGCTTCGCCGCATCCAAGCGGCACGGACCGTCGCCGATTGGTTGAAGCGCCGTTATGGATTGTGGCGGGTCGATGTGCAGATCATGGGCGGCGCTTCGTCCGGCGGCGTGCAGGAGCTTGCACCACTGGCGAACGCAGGCGAGGCCGCGCACGTGTTGGCGATTGCCGGTGGCTTCGAGCGGATCGCCCCGGTGCGCTTCGAACCGGTAGCGCTTGTTCACCGCTACTATGATGCGCAGATTGAAGCACTGCCTTTGGCGCTCATCGCGCTGACGGGGGGATTTTTCTGGTCGCCGATCTGGTGGGGGATCGGGCTCGCTGCATTGTGGGGAGCCATACAGGTGATCGCGGCGTGGCCACATGGCTGGCGGCTGCAGGGCAACATGCTCCATGTCCGCCAGGGATGGTTCAGACAGGATCACTGGCTTATGCCGCTTGCCAGCATGCAATCAGTCTCGTTGAGTACCGGACCTTTGCAGCGGCGGCTCAATCTCGCGACCATCGCCATCGATAGTGCCGGGGCGCAATCGGGCGGTCTGCGCATCCGCAACCTCGCCCTCAACGACGCGCGGGCACTAGTAGAGACGCTGCGGTCATGGCGCACCTAGGGTCCACCGGCAGAAATCCGCCACCCGGAGGCCGTGATTCTGCCGCGCCTTCCCCCTAAGTTACTGCGCATGAACAGAGAGTCGCTTCTGAAACTGTTGGATTGGCGCGCGTGGGCTGCTTGGCGGCCCGACGTGTCGTCGTTGCGCAAGTTGGCTGCGTGGCGGCCGAACGTTTCGTGGCGTGTCTGGCGTTGGCTGTTGCTTGTGCCGGTCGTTTTGATCGTGGCGCTGATCGCGCTGCCGTTCCTGATTCCGGTCAGCGTCTATAAGGAGCAGATCATCAGCCAAGTGCGCCTTGCGACGGGGCGCGAACTCAAGATCGACGGCGACTTGCAGCTGTCGTTCTGGCCGGCGTTCGGCGTGAAGGTCGAGAAGGTGAGCCTGGCCAACGCGTCCGGCGCCGCCGATACGCAGATGGCGACGATGGACACGATGATCGTCGGCGCGGAATTGTTTCCGCTGCTCGGCGGATCGCTGAAGGTGACCGAGGTTCGTTTCGTTAAGCCGGTCATCCATTTGGAGATCGACGCGCAGGGCCACGGCAATTGGTTGTTCGTGGCCGCGAATGGCGGGGCTGCGACTGCTCCTGCCGCGACCGGTTCGGGTGGCGACATTAGTTTCGCCGACGCGCGGATTGTCGACGGGGTGTTGACCTATCGCGATGCGCGAACCGGCACGAACCAGCGGATCGACGGGATCGACGTTGCGCTGCAACTGCCTGGCCTCGATCAGCCGATGACGATCGACGGCGGGCTGACCTGGAACAAGGAAGCCATCGACGTCACCGCCGAGATCGCCGATCCGCGCGCGCTGTCGTCCGGTGCCAAGAGCAACGTCAAGCTCAAGGTCGGCGGCGAGGTTTTGGATGCGTCGTTCGACGGCAACCTCGATGCGGCGACGAACGTTGCGGCCGGCACCGTCGATTTCGGCACGTCGTCGGTGAAGCGGCTTGCGGCATGGGTGGGCGCGAGTGCGCCGGACGGGGACCGATTTGGTGCGATCAAGGTTGCGGGTGCGGTGACGATCCGGCCGGAACTCATCGCGCTGAAAGACGCGAAATTTTCGGCCGACGGGGAGGCAGTGCAAGCGACGTTCACGGGCACGGTCGACACGCAGACGAACAAGATCGCGGGTATCGTCGACGCGCGCGCGGCTTCCGCACGTGACCTGGCAAAACGCGTAGGATTTGCGTTGCCCGGGACCCAGGGTTTTGGTCCTGCGACGCTGAGCGGTGCGCTTGAGGTCACGCCGGGGCAAATCGCGTTTAACGGTGCAAAATTCTCGGTCGACGGCGATGTGCTTCGCGCCGGGTTCACCGGCATGCTCAATACGGCCAGCGGCACGGTTGCCGGTACGCTCGACATGCGTTCGAACTCGGCGCGCCAACTTGCGTCGCAGGTCGGCGCGGCGTTGCCGGGGACACGTGGGCTTGGCCCGATGACGCTCACCGGGTCGGTCAGTACCGCGCCCGGTCGCGTGTCGTTCAAAGACGCCAAGCTCTCGGTCGATGGCGATATTTTGCGAACGTCGTTCACGGGCACAGTGGACACCGCGACGAACACGGTTGCGGGCGTCGTCGATCTTCGGTCGCATTCCGCGCGTGAGCTTGCGGGGCGCGCGGGAGTTGAATTGCCGGGCACGAGCGGGTTCGGACCGCTCACCATCTCCGGTGCGCTCAGTTCTTCGCCGGGACGCATGGCGTTCAACGACGCGAAGCTCACTGTCGACGGCGGCGTGCTCAGCGCAAACTTCACCGGCGTGTTCGAAACGGCGAGCCGCAAGATCGCTGGCAAAGTCGATTTGCGTTCGAGTTCGGCGCGGCAACTGGCGGCGCGCGCGGGCGTCGCGCTACCTGGCGATAACGGATTTGGTGCGCTGGCGATCAGCGGGTCTTTGACGTTGGCGCCTGCGCAAGTCGTGTTCGACAAAGTGAAGATCGCGCTCGACGGCATGAACGGGACGGGCGACGTCACACTAACGACCGGCGCGCGGACACATGCGAAGGCGAGCCTTTCGCTCGACCGGTTGGATCTCAACCCGTATTTGGGCGGCGGTGGCGGGTCAAAGTCCGCTGGTGGCGCGATCGCGCCTTGGAGCGACGACGCAATCGATGCGTCGGCGCTCCGAGCGATCGACGCCGATCTGGCGTTCGCGGTGGACTCCTTGAACGTTGGCGGGTTGAAGATTGGACGCAGCGCGCTCGACTTTACGCTAGCGGGCGGCAAACTCAGCGCGAACCTGAAGCAGATGGCGCTCTACGGTGGCGACAGTAAGGGGGTCGTGACGTTGAGCGGTGCAGGCGCGGCGCCTGCGATCGGGATCGATGTTGCGCTGAGCGGCATAAAAGCCGAGCCGTTGCTTACCGATGGGGCCGGGTTCAACCGGTTGAGTGGCACCGGGAACATGACGCTGAAACTTTCAGGTGCGGGGCGGTCGCAGCGGGCGTTGATGAGTTCGCTTGACGGCACGGTCGCGATGAAGCTTGAGGATGGGGCGGTCAAAGGCGCGGACCTCGCCGCGATCGCACGGACAATTCAATCGGCGCTGTCCGGTTCGGCGATCGGCGCCTCGGCCAAGACGGATTTTGCGGAATTTTCGGCGACGCTCGTCGTCAAGAACGGGGTTGGCCGCAATGACGATCTTCGCCTTTTGAACCCGTTCGTGCGGCTTTCGGGTGCAGGTACGGTCGATGTCGCGGGTCAGCGGCTCGACTACCGCGTGGAACCTCGCGCGGTTCGCTCGAGCGAGGGGCAAGGCGGCAAGAACGATCTGCGCGGGATCGGCATTCCGTTCCTGATCAAGGGACCGTGGGCGCGGCTTACCTACGCGCCTGATTTGACCGGGATTGCGAGCACGGCGCTCGAATCGATTATCAAAGGCGAAGACCCGCTCGATGCGATCAAGAATCAGACGGGGCTTGATCAGATCTTCGGCAACAAAAAGAAGAAGCCACCCGCCGAGGCGCCGGCTGAAGCGCAGCCTTCACCCGCGCCGGACACGCAACCGAAGCCTGATCCAACGGCACCTGCCGAGCCGACAGATCAAAGTGTGCCCCCAAACCCACACC
>JANNEL010000088.1:0-3111 GCA_031378595.1 Alphaproteobacteria bacterium | reverse complement strand
CTTCAGCGAAGTCGGCCTCGCGCGGCAAACTGTCCGCGACACTTCCTCGCTTGCGTTTTCGGACGATGTTCTTTATATGTTCTAACCTACTTCGGCGCCGGATCCGAGCTCGGATCGCGCGCCTTCCCTCGCCGCTTTGCGGGTCGAGCGGCTGCGACTTGAAACTGTCGATCCACCACCAACGTGCTCACGGGCGAGCGTGGCGTAACAAGTTACGGATAAGTTACGTATATGTTACGATAAATTTTTCAGATTGAAGCCGTTGTTACGCTGTTACGCATTGGATGACGTTATTTCTCAAACAACCGCGCGTTGCGTCCCGCCTGTGGGCCATGCGAGACAATTGGCACAACGAATGGCACACGCGACCCCTGTCTCACTTGTCTCGCATCGAACGGCTGAGTTCCGCCACAAATCCAGCATGGCGCATCACCAATGAACCGTCTTACTGGCACACGAGGCCACCCTGCATGACCGTGGACACATTCGCCGCCGTCTCAACCGGCGAACTGATCGCACTTGGCATCGCCATCGGCCTCTCGGGGCTAATCGCGGGCACGGTCGCGGGCCTGCTCGGCGTCGGCGGCGGTATCGTCCTCGTGCCGGTGCTCTACCAGGCGCTCTCGTTCCTCGGCATCGACGAAACGGTACGTATGCCGCTCGCGGTCGGCACATCGCTTGCGACGATCATTCCAACCTCGATCCGCTCCACATTAAGCCACAACAAGAAAGGCGCGGTCGATTGGGACGTGCTCCGCGCTTGGGCGCTGCCGACATTCTTCGGCGTCCTCGTCGGAACATGGGCCGCAAGCCTCGTCGGCGGTAAAGGCCTGACGGCGGTGTTCGCCGGCGGCGCCGGCGCCCTCGGCCTCTTCATGCTCTTGGGCCGCGAAGATTGGCGCCTCGGCGACGGCGTTCCGAAAGGCCTCTGGAGTTGGCCGCTCGGCCTCGTCAACGGCTGCCTCTCGGTCATGATGGGGATCGGCGGCGGCACGTTCGGGGTCACGGTGATGACGCTCTTTGGCGCGCCCATCCACCGTGCGGTCGCCACTGCAGCGGGCTTCGGCCTGATCATCGCTGTACCCGGCGCGATTGGGATGATCGTCACCGGCTGGAACGCAGAGGGGCTACCACCATACTCCCTGGGCTATGTCAGCCTGATCGGTCTAGCACTCATCGTGCCCGCCACGATCGTCGCGGCGCCATGGGGTGTCGCCCTTGCGCACAGCCTCTCGCGCCGCGCGCTACGCCTAGCTTTTGGGACTTTCCTATGCCTGACAGCCCTACGAATGGGCTGGGCCTATCTCGGTTAGACCTGTGCGCCTGCCACCGTCTGCGGGCGCGCCTGGCCCATCTTGATCGTCGGCATAAAGAGCAACAGACAACCCGCGACGAACACCGACGAATACGTGCCGATCACGATGCCCCACAGGATCGTGGCCCCGAAACCGAACAACGCCTCCCCGCCAAACAGGATAAGGGGAACAACGGAAAGTGACGTCGTAAAGCTGGTCAAGAACGTGCGCGACAGCGTCTGGTTCGTCGACAGGTTGATGAGCTCGCCGAGCGGCATCTGCCGGAACTTCCGGCGGTTCTCGCGAATACGGTCGAACACGACAACCGTATCGTTGATCGAATAACCGGCAAGCAGAAGCAGGGCGGCGATCGAGGTCAAGTTGAAGTCGAATTGGAAGAATGAATACATGCCCACTGCAACCAGCACGTCATGTCCTGTGGCCAACATACCCGCGATGCCAAACTGCCACTCGAAGCGGAACCACACATAGGCGGCGATCATGAGAATGGCGAGTGTGGTCGCGATGATGCCGGTTCGGAACAACTCGCCCGAAACTTTGGGGCCGACTGCCTCTTGGCGGCCGATCGTGAAGCTCGCGCCAAGCGCCTGTTTGATCTTCGCGGCAACCGCCATCTCTTGGCCGACCACCTGTTTCGAAGGCTGCACGCGGATCAGCACGGACTTGTCGGTGCCGAAGTTCTGCAACTCGACCGCGCCGAAGCCAAGCCCGGCGAGCTTCTCGCGCAATGCCCCGACATCGATCGTCGTCTGGCTCGACGCCTCGATCACCACGCCGCCCGTAAAGTCGATGCCCAGATTGAGCCCTTGGAAATAGAGCGAAAGGATGGTGGCAAGAACCAAAAGCCCGTCGATCGCGAAGGCGATATGGCGCTGCCCGACAAAGTCGATAGCCGTGTTGTCGGGAATGATCGTCAGGCGCGCCATGGATTTCTCGCAGGAAAAAGGGCCGAAAGGCGGCGGATTAGAGCGGCAGAAGGGTGGAGGCACAACCCCGAATGCGCCGCGGTTTTGCGCCAAATGCCGCGGGGACCTGTCTTAACGAACGCCCGCCCGCAACAAATCTTTACACGAACGCAAACCGCACGAAACACGGGTGCACCATCTCAAGGGCAGGGCATACTCGGCCCAACACGGAGAAGATGAAATGACAGACGAAACAAAACCCACGCGCCGCGGCTTCGGTTACCTGGCCTTGATCGGCGCAGCGGTCGTCGGCCTGGTCGGCGGTGGCCTTGCGACCTCGGCGATGGGTCACGGCGGCTTCGGCCCGCGCCATTGGGGCGGCGGACCGGGCGGCTGGGGTCATCACCGCATGCATGGGCCCATGGACCCCGTGAAGGCAACAGAACACGCAACCCGCATGGCCGATCACCTCGCCCGCGCGGTGGACGCAACGCCGGAGCAGAAGCAAAAGCTGACTGCGATCGCGAGCGCACTCGCGACCGACATGCAGCCGTTGCACCAAAAGATGCAAGCCGCGCACAAACGCGCCGCCGAAATCTTGCGGGCGCCGACGGTCGATCGCGCCGCCGTGGAAGCCTTCCGCGCCGAGCAAATCGCGACCGCCGACGAGGCCAGCAAACGCGTGACGCAAGCAATCGCAGATGCAGCCGACGTCTTGACGCCTGAGCAACGCGCGAAGATTGCACAACGCTGGGACTTCTGATGGCGTCCGGCCGCTGAAGGAAAACGACGGTGGCCGACCGCATCTTGCTTATCGAAGATGACCCGCGCCTCGCCCGGATGGTCGAAGACTATCTGGCGGGCGCGGGTTACCGCGTGACCCACGCGCC
>JANNEL010000073.1:0-9411 GCA_031378595.1 Alphaproteobacteria bacterium | reverse complement strand
GAGGTGTTGGAGGGCTGCTGCTTCTGCGTAGCCTGCGCCGGTGAGTGCGGTGAAGCGGTGAGTGAAGGTGCGGAGGTCGGTTGGGAGCCAGGAGGTTAGGTGTTCGTCCGCGGTCTCCAGCGCTTCGAGCATGTGGATGCTGGCGGCGCGGCGGGTGGGATCGTTTGCGCGGAGGCCTTCGCGGATGTGGCGTTGCAGCTTTGGCGGCGTGGTGCCTGCGATGATGGCCATGCGGACGCGGCGGTGGTTTGCGGTGGCCTCATCGTCCGCGTCGGTCGCGACCGCTTCGATGTGGCGGTCGAGGCTTTCGAGGCGGTGCGCGTCCCACGTGAGGGCTAAGCCTTCGACGAGTGCGCGGCCGACGGTGGTGTCGCGTTCGGCGCGGGTCAGCGCGCGGGCGTGTGCGGCGTCGAGCTTTGCTTCCAGGTCTTGGCCCATTGCGGGGTCGCGTTTGTAAGCGTCGCGGACGGCGGTGTAGGCGCCACGCGGGAACGTGCCTGCGCGTTCGGCCTCGGCCAGCTTTTCGTTCACATCGAGGCGGAGCGCGATCTGCTCATCCTCACGCGCCGCGGTTTCAGCCTCGCGTTCGGCGCGGATCGCGCGCGCGGCTTCGTGTTGCAACGCTTCGCGCAGCGGTTCGGCGAGACGCAAGTCTTCGCGGCTCTTCAGCGTTTCGAGTGCGTGTTTCGGGTTCGTGCGGATCAGTCCGCGCAGGTAGGCTTCGTTGATCTCGCGTTCGCGCGCGTCGAACATTTGCGCGAAGCCTTCCGGCAACGCGGTGCGCAGATCGCGTGCTTCGGCGCGCACGGCGCCGATGTCGGCGGGGCGCAGATAGGCGATCCCAGCCAGCTCTTTCATCGTGGCGCCGGCCACGTCTATGGCGTTTGCGGCGCGGGCGGTGGCTTCGCGGGAGATCTCGAACGGCATCGTAGCGACGCGCATCTTGGCGAAGCTGCGGCGTAGGTCGTTGCGAAGGTCCGGCCGTTTCGAGGCCCAGAATTCGAAGCGCGCCTCCAGCGCGTCGTTCAGGCTTTGCGTTTGGCCTGGTGCTGGCGTGCCGGTGCCGACGCTTGACGCCCCACCCGGTGCTGCAACGTCGCCGCGATGCGCGCCCGCCGCATGCGTTGCGTGTTCGTTGTGAATGTCGGCTTCGAACGCGCTCACATATGCTTCGTCGTCGCGCGCCTTTCGTTTGGCGAGCGCGTCTCGTTCGGCGAGCGCGTTGCCGATGCCGGTGACCAGGCCTTCGACCGCGTCGTAAGGGTTGTCGTTGATGTCGATCGCGGGAAGGCCGAGGTTGCGCGCGTAGGCGACGTCGGGCACCGGGATCCTGATCGTGTTGGCCATGTTCGCTCAGCGTCCCTTCCTTCAACCTGTTCTGATGCCCGCTTGGATCACCGTGGAGGCGGCGCCGAGCAGCGAGCGCGTGAACGCGTTCTGGCCCGCCGCTTTCGCCGCGCGCGCCTCAGCCTCGCCGCGGTAGCGCGCGATCAAGCCTTCGTGTTCCTTCACGAGCGCCGGGTAGTCGAGGTTGCCCGCCGACTCCGCGATCACGTCGATCATCGAGGCGCTGTCGAGGCCGACGCCGCGCTTGCCGAACGCGGCGCGCAAGGCGCCCAGATCGCGTTTGTTCGCATAGCGTATGTTTTCGGTTTCGGCGGCGGCGACCTGTTGCGCGTAGATCGCCTCGCGGCGCGCCTGGATCGCCGCTTGCTTGGCCGCCTTTTGCTGAGCGATGCCGCCGGCAATCTGCGTGCCGGCCTGAATACCTGCGAGCACCAAGGGGTGACACATGGGTGGTTGTTCCTTGTGGATTGAAGAGGCAACGCCGTCGCGTGTTCGCGGCGCCAAAACGCTGGGTCACCGGCAGCGTAAGGTTCGTTAGGCGCTCGCGCGGCTACAGATGGCCGTCATCGACCGGTGGCTTGCACAGTGTGTCTGCTGCAAAGTCCGTACGACCAAACTTGACCAGGTCCTGGCCCCATTTTGGGTCGCTGCCGCATTCGAGGCTCTCTAGATTCTGGATCCTGATTTCCCATCGTCCATCATCGTCTGCGTCCCCGAGATAAGGGGCGTCGATGGCGGAGAATTGTATCGCGATCTTCTCATAGTTGCTGGCGGCGGTGAACAGGTAGTAGGTCGAATCGGTGTCGAGGCCATGCATGATCAGTAGGTCGCGGCGGCGTTTGTCGAAGAAGGGGATTGCGTACGCTTGCACGACGCCTGCGTCGCCGCCCCACTTGATCACCTTGCGATATGCGCGATTGGAGCCGCAGCCCCGTATTTCGATCGCCTCAGCGTCCACGCCGCGCGTCTTGTAACGAACCTCGAAATATCCCTTGCCCGGCGCCGCAACGTCAGCCGGAGCGCAGCGTTCGACCGTCCGCCATCGCGCAGGCTCGGCTGTTGCGGACGCCACCGACGTAACGGTCACGAGAACTATGGACGCGGCCTGCGCAAGGATCGCCAGACTCTTCGCCCTCATGTTTTCCCCACCTCGCAGTGTCGCAACGTTGACGTGGCATCGTGGCAATAGTTTGGCATTTGGGGGTCTCGCCTCCACGATCGGCCGCGCCGTACCAAAGCCCGGCGAAAATTTGCCACAATGCGGCGCTTTGGTTGCGCTTAGCAGACCGGGGTTCTCATGGTTCGATCGTTTTTTAGACTACTCGCGCTCGCCGTCATGGTGACGCAGGCCGTGTCGTTCACTGCACGCGCGGACGACTTGTTCGACCTTCTAAAACCGTCGAACAAGTTGTTGACGTGCAGCACGGGCGTCTTGAAAGACGATTCGATCCTTAAGATCGGCATGCCGAAGAGGCACGGCGACTTCTTGGTGATCAACCTTCGTCCAGATTGGAATCCGACTTACGTCGTCTATCCGAAACCCCGCTGGCCCCTGAAACTGGCATCGCGAGAGTTTCGCACCATGACGAGCGTCGCGATGAAAGTCCGTGACATCGCGGGCATCTCTTACACCACCGGACCGGCGTTCTACGGCACCGGCACCTACGAGATCATTGTCGGATCAGGTTTCGACACACCTAGCCCCAATATTGACGGCTGGTGCGAGGTCTACCATGAGCGGCAAGAACCGCTCCGCAGCGTCGAGGAACCGGATTCACAGCCGAACCGATGGGATGTGACGTGGAACAAGATGAAGTGTTCGCCATCAAGGTTGACCGAAAAGTCAGTGCTCAAAATCGAACTACCCTTTCCCCACGGGAACTATCTGAGTGTGGTCTATGAGAACAACTATGCCGATGTGGAGTACTTGTCCTATCCCGCGTCAGCACCCGGGTGGCCGCTGCTCGACTCTGGCAATTTCGAGAGGATGCGGTCGGTATCGCTTCGGGTAACAGACGTGAAGGTTCGCAAGCAAGAGGGGTTCAAGCGCGTCCTTATGAAGCCTGGTCAGTATTTATTCAGGGTTGGGAGCCACTTTGAAACTGATGGTCCCTCGTACCTTGGCTGGTGCCGGGTGACGTATCGGCCGAAGCGGCGCGGTTGATCGGTCACTCTAGGGGCTGCGATCCACGCGCATGGGTTGTTTGCCGGTGTATCCCTCCCGGTTGAGAAGTCGTGGATTGCGCGAATAGCCCAATCCGTCGAACGGATCGCTCTGTGTTCGCGCCTTTGTTGTTGGGCTGTGGGGGGCTGGCCCCTGCAGCGGCTTCTTGGTGTCGGGATCAACCGGTGTTCCAGGCGGATAGTAAGAGATATGTGTGTGCGGATCGTTCGGCGTGCCGTCTGCTTTTACTCCAGACCCATCAGACCAACCGATGAGTTGACCTGCATAAACCTCGTCACCGGGAACCAGCTTTCTGCCCTGGCCGTCGTCTAAGATGCTCGTGTGCGCGTAGCTTACGATTGAACCATCGTCGAGCAGAACGAACACCTCGTTTCCACCTCTCGGACTTTGGGACACGGCCAAGATCGTTCCGTTCTTTGGTGAGAACGCCGGTCTGCCACGCCGGTTGCGAAAGTCTACGCCTGGATGAAACTGCGTGTTGTTGAAGCGCGGACCCCATGGACTTACGACCGTCACGTCAGTCGCACCTTCCTGGAACTGGGGCTGAGCCGGCCACGCAACGCGGTCTTTGTAAGGGTCGTCTGGATGCGCAGCCTTGGGGCTGAGATAAAGCGGCTCCTTTCCTCGCCGCCTCAAGTCGCCTGCAACATCCCGTCTAAGTTGCTCGTCCGGCGAGAGCGGTATGCCGGCGTGCGCACGTTCATCGTCAAACCGTTCTTGGCGCTGACGGTTGCGTGCGCCAGCTGCCGAACGTTGCCGGAGTTCCTCGTCCCAACTGACACTGCTTCGTGGCGTGACTTCGACCGGCAGTTTTGGCTCTGGGCTTTCGGTCCACGAGCGCAGCCACTCCATCCAGGTTCGTTGATGTTCTTCGGGGCTCCACGTTGGCGCATGTGGCTGCACTTGGTCGTTGTCGTTGTGCGGGATCGGTCGCTGTGGCTTCTGCCGAGGCATTGGCGATTGCGTCCCTTGTGCAAGCTGCCCAGCAAGTTGCTGCGACACCGACAAACGCGCACCGGGTTCCAGCTTCGTGGCAAGACTTGCCATCATCGACTTTCCTTCTGGGTTTGGGGCAGATCGCATAACCTCACCTAAGGATTTCGCGAACGCATTCGGTAGCGGCTGATGCGCGTAGACCGGGAGGCCGCCGGCGTTGTTGTCGGCGCGCCAGGTGTCGACGATTTTGGCGAGGGCGTGGCTTTGCTCGGCGGTGTCGCCGGCTTGCAGGGCGTCGAAGAAGGTTTGGATGTGGTGCTCGGTCGCCGGTGAGCGTTTCACATCGTCCTCGTCTTCGCCGTCAGGCTCGCGCCCTTCATCTTTGCGGCGCGGGCGGCCGAGGATGCTTTGACGCGCGTGCGCGCCGTTCGCGCGCCAATCGGCAAGGGTGTTGATCGCCATTGCTACTCACTCCTGTTTTGGTTCGTTGCGTTTCGCGTGCGCGCGTCTAACCGTCCGCGACGGCGATCAGCGGCATGAGGGAGAGGATGTCGAGCGGCATGGGGTCGGCCTGGACGATCGCGATGCGGCCGTCGAGGTCGAAGTCCGAGGCCAGATAGACGTCGACGTCGCCGGAGCGCATCGGCGGCGAAGCGTCCATCGCGTCGGACTGTTCGCGGCGCACGAGTTCTTCGAGCAGGCTTTCGTCGCCCGGGCCCGCAGCGCCGCCGATCGCGTCCAAGACCGCCTGCTGATCGCGCCAGTTGGGCGCTTGGCGGGGCTAGCCGTCGTCTTACTTCACGAAAGATAACGAACGGGCTCTGCCGCGCTGGATATCTCTTGTCGCAAAAGCAATACTAGGGACTTATTGTCTTCACCTTCTGGCCAGCCAACAACGTCTGCATGCTCATTGAAGTCTGGACGCGGTGTTGGCTCGCAAGTCAGCGGCTTCGGCAGACTGCTAACGCGCAACCCTGCCATAGCGACCGCGTGGCGGCCATCGGGCCGGATCGTCCGGCCAAGATAGCGGATGCGATCATCGTCTGCTTTCGACGTTCGGCAGACCGACATCTCAAGCCTATTTGTCGTTTTGCCTGGTCTGGCTTCGAATGCCTTTGGCTTTGCGCGATGCGTAGCCTTTATCACGTGGTCGCGATCAAAGATGAACCTGCCAACTGGCTCGTCTGCGACCAGGGGCTCGATCGCCTTACTGGGCGACGGCCTTAATTTCTCGAATAACTTCGAGAGGTATTGTTTGATCCATGACAGTATGCCCATGCGTCGCGCGGCTCGCACTGTACCTTGCTGCGTACGCTAGCCGTCCGTTGCTTTGCGCGCAAACGGAAACGAGTTCGCCGTAGTTTCCGAACCAATCAAACACAAGTTCGCCATCCACATCCAACGACACTTCCGGCGCCACGTAGAACGACGGTATCGCGGCAAGAAACGCTTTGCCCAACTCATAGGATGTGTCCGAGAGCCTTGCCTCAGTTCGTCCAGCGGTCGAGTCCTCCCACAGCTCTTCGATCTTGTCGAAGCATTCAATGAATGCAGCTCGCTGCTGCTTCAGGCTGACGAAGGACTTGCCGACCCCTTTCTCAACCCTATTTGCCGCTTGAACGGTCCCGGATGAGGGAGAGCTATTCGCGACAGGCGCGGATTGTGTGGCCAGACGGCTCATTCGAACAACTCCAAGGTACGCTCGGTCACCAGTTTGAAGAACAGGTCATTCTTGAAATTATGTAGCGCTTCCAGCGTCGTAATCAACTGCTCGTCGTGCGGACCGGTGCTGCCTTGCCAAAACGCATCGATATCCAGCACCACCGTTGCTTCGGATCGTGCTGCGCCGTCCGGCGAATCCTCCAACGCTTGGGTTACTATCGCTGTACAACCTGCTGGCTGGTTAACGATCACGAATCGTTGCAGAAATCCCGCCAAGTCTTGAGGCAAGCCTTGCGGAATGTGCGGGGCGCTCGCCAGGTAGTCGGAAAGCTCCGCGCCAATCGGCAGCTTCACCTCGTTGATGTATCGTAGCGCTATCCTCGTTATCTTTGAAACGCCGACAGCAGCATATTCCTCCCAAAGGGGTAGAGCAGTGTCTGCCAGGTGCTTCCAGCTTTCGTAGGGGTGCAGGCGGCTGAAGGTGAAACCGTTGACCCGATACTGAACAACGTGAGGCGGGTGAGACGATTCAAGCCGCTTTCCTACAATTGTAGCTTGCCCGGATGTTTTGGCATCAGTCTCTGTGAGATGCAGCCCTACCCAAGCGCTCCGCAGGTCACGGGCGCGATCAAATTTCGATGCCTTAGAATTCGCCAGATCGAGCACAGCCTGCAGCGGTAGCGGCGCGTCGAACTGAATATCGATTAGCGCTTCACGAAGAGGTGCGTGATTGAGATGTCGGGCTTGGGCCATGCGATTCCACTACGGTATTCACACTACAGGCAAACTACCTATCGTCAACCTGCCGTGGCATGACGCGCGCCCGCCGAAACTCGAATTTGATGTCGTTGTTTGGGGGGTGTTTGGATACTACGCATCCGCCACCGTGATCAGCGGCATGAGGGAGAGGATGTCGAGCGGCATGGGGTCGGCCTGGACGATCGCGATGCGGCCGTCGAGGTCGAAGTCCGAGGCCAGATAGACGTCGACGTCGCCGGAGCGCATCGGCGGCGAGGCGTCCATCGCGTCGGACTGTTCGCGGCGCACGAGTTCTTCGAGCAGGCTTTCGTCGCCCGGGCCCGCGGCGCCGCCGATCGCGTTGTGCACGCGCACGGTCAGGCGGGGCACGCGCTTCGTCTTGCCTTGCGCTGTCCCCATCGACGGCACGTCGAGGCGCAGCGTGCGGACGCGGCTGACGTAGCCCAAGCCTGCCCAGACATTCTCCGCCGCTTTGTCGAGCGCGATCTTGCCGCCGGCGACGACGCGGTCGGCGTGCTGTGCGCCGTCGGTCACGATCTTCACCGTTTGGCCTTCGAGGTGGAAGAGGCCCGAGAGTGTCGCGGTCGCGGGGCCGTTGTAGCGCAGCGCGCTGTCGAGGAATCCCATCTCGCCTTTGTCCTCCGCGTGCGTGGGTTCGAAGGGCGCGCCCAGGAATTCCACGTAGCGTTTCGTCTGGCCGTCGATCGTGCGGCGAACGATGAGCCAGAGGTCGTCGGTGCGCCCGTCTTGCGATGGAATGACCGCGATGCTTTCGACCGCGCCGTTCAGCGGGTGCTTCGTCCAGGCGTAGATCTGTTGGTCGCGGCGGTAGGTGAGCGCGAGCAGCGTGCCGTCGGCGCGCAAGGCCCAGAGCAGCGAGGCAGGGTTCTTCGCCCACGCGATGCGCGTGAGTGAGGACGAGAGCGTCAAGTGCTCCGCCAGCTCCAGAAGATCCATCGAGGTGTAGGCGCCGCCGTCCGATTCATTGGCGAGCGCGAAGACTTTGCGGCCCGCACGGTTGACGAACAGCGTGTCCACGCCCGCCTTCACCGGCGGCGCGCCGTTCGAGCCTTCGCCCGATTGCGGTACGATGCGCGTATTCGAGGGCGTGATCGGATCGCCCAAGCCGCCGCCGAACGCCGCAAACTCTTGGGAGAGCGTGCCGATGACGAGGTCGGAGGCGGACGTCAGCCAGCGGATCGGGTCTGCCTGGTTGGCCGCGATGTTGTAGGCGATCGTCTCGTCGTCGCGCGTGCCGGGTAGGAAGTTCGTGTAGTCGCCGGATGCCGACGCCCAGAGGCCGAACGGTTGCTGCGGGGTGTTCGCGAAGACGAGGCGCTGTTCATGCAGCGCTACGACGGCGGGGTAGCCGCGCGCGAGCGAGAAGGCGCTGTGCGCCCAGAGCCACGTCGCGTAGCGGCGCACCGTGCCGCCGCTGGTGGTGCCTGAGGCGACGGAGTTTTCGAGGTCGAACGAGTTCGTCGTGACGTTGATAACTTTCCAGTCGCCATTGCCCTGCCCCGCGCCGCTGACCGAGACGTAATCGCCTTCGTTGTAGCCGTGCGCGTTCAGGTTCACGCGGCAGAGGCCGGCGCTGTTGGTGATGTTCGTGATCGTCTTCGTCGCCGGCACCAGGCCATTGCAGAGATAGGTGATGATCGTGCCCGACATGTTCTTCGGGTCGGTGAATGTGTCGAGGCGCACGACCGCCCAGCGCGAATGCAGATAGCGCCACTTCTTGGAGTTCGTGGAGGCACTGCCCGTCGGGTTGTCCCAGGCGTCGCCTTCGGTGTGGGATGGGATGACGGAGCCGGTCGAACTGCCGGTGCCGGTGTCGACCAGCGAATAGACGTTGCCGTTGCTCGACACCTGCATGCCGATCGCG
Source organism: Alphaproteobacteria bacterium (assembly GCA_031378595.1). Taxonomy (GTDB): domain Bacteria; phylum Pseudomonadota; class Alphaproteobacteria; order Micropepsales; family Micropepsaceae; genus SZUA-430. The sequence continues at coordinate 637 of JANNEL010000073.1, read as the reverse complement.
GGCGTGATGGCGAGCGTGGAGGCCCAGGGGCTGACCGCCAGCTGATCGAGGTAGATCTCGCGCATGTAGAAGTAGCTGCCGACATGCGTCGACTGGAATATCGGCGCGGAGGCTTTCAGCGACACGCCTTTGCCGGGTTGGTAGCTTCCTTGGGTGAGCGAGCACATCACGCGCAGCGAGTCGTCGCTGTTCAGGCCCGTGAATGGTCCGCGCTCCAACAGCATGGGGTTCAGCGTCCACGATGCGTGCGCGCTACGCGTCAAGGTGCGCGGGGCGTGCAGCGGGTGGGTGACGAACAGCGTGTCGGCGGATTGCGTGGTGACGAGGTCGTTCACCTCGGCATCAGTGTAGGATGTCACGATCTCGTAGATCTTCGCGGCCGTGCCACCGGACGCGTAGGCGTCGTAGGCGGTTGCGTCCACGCCTTGCAGCTCGAACGTGTTCGCCGCCGGGTTCGAGACGACGAATTCACGATTGTTCACCTGCCCCATGCCCGCGACGCCGGTGATCACCACGCGGTCGTTCGCGATGAAGCCGTGCGCGGTCGCGGTGACGACGGCGGGGTTCGTTTGGCTGATGCCGGTGATCGTCTTCGTGGACGACGTGACGGGGGCGTAGTCTTTCCACACGCGCATAT
>JANNEL010000065.1:0-3751 GCA_031378595.1 Alphaproteobacteria bacterium | reverse complement strand
CGCTGGCAAGCAGAGCAGCCAGTCCAAATCTTTTCATCATCGTCCCTTTGTCCCATGCGCTCGGATGAGCGCGGGCGATCTCAACCATAGCGCCGTGAAGGTTTTGTGATGGTGGTGTCACAGAGATACTGCAACCCACCGAAGCCGTAAAACGGGTTGGATATCAACGCGTTGTCGCCAGCGGCATAACGCGCATGACTTCGAATTGTTGGGAGAAAAGTCTCTGCCGATTTCGCTTGCGAGAAGCGGGGTGCTTGGAGCGGCAGGGGCAGCCGCCCCAAGCAGTTTTAGGCAAGGGCACCAAGTCGCGAACGCCGACTGTGCGGGGCGGACAAAACATCGCTCCGATGAACTTGATGTGACGCCTTTGCGGAGCTTTTGTTGTGCCCACAACTAAAACCGGAGTTTCATGGATCCGACATGTATTCTTCACACCGCGATGCGAACCATTTTTCGCCCTTGGTTGCGACGATTCGGCCACGCGGCAAGATGGGATCGCAGGCGATGTCGCTAGTCACGAGTTTCGACAGTCAAACCGCGCGGCTGTGGCCGCGAGCCGTGCCTCACAAAGTCTCGCCGCCAAGATCGCGCCGGCACCGCACGCTCTGGATCTCGGACATCCACTTAGGCTCACGCGGCTGCAAAGCCGAAGCGCTGTGCGACTTTCTCAGAAGCAACGACTGCGATCTCTTGTACCTCGTCGGTGATATCGTCGACGGCTGGCAGCTGTCGCAACGCTGGTACTGGCCGGAGAGCCACAAGGCGGTCGTCAACGAAATTCTGCGCATGTCGCAATCGGGAACGCGCGTCATCTTCATCCCCGGCAATCACGACGAAGTCTTCCGTGATTACATCGGGCTGTGCTTCGCCGGCATCGAACTGGCGGATGAAGCGATCCACGAGACCGCGGACGGCCGGCGCTTGCTTGTCCTCCATGGCGACCGCTTCGATGGCGTCGTCACGCACGCACGCTGGCTCGCGCGGGCAGGGGACTGGGCTCACGCCTGGGCCATTCGCGCAAACGATCTCGTCGCAGCCGCCCGCCGTGGCCTGGGCATGCCCTACTGGTCGCTCTCGCGCTGGCTGAAAGACCATGTGAAAGACGCGGTCGAATTCATCGGCCGCTTCGAAGGCGCAGTCGCAGAGGAAGCGCGCCGCCGCGGCGTCGATGGCGTCGTTTGCGGACATATCCACAAGGCAGAAATTCGCCAAATCGGCGAAATCCTCTACTGCAACGACGGCGATTGGGTCGAAAGTTGCACGGCACTCACCGAAGACGATGCGGGAAACCTTGCACTCGTGCAGTGGAATTCAGGCGGACGAGAAATGCCTGTGCATAAGCCCGCGTTCGCTAACGCTGCAGAGTGACGCACGACGCCCGTAACGGCGCGTACATGCGTTTGTGACACCTGAATCACACAGAGGTGTTGCGGCGCCGCGTCTTGGCATCCCCCCTCACTGTGCAAAACTTCGATCATAAAAAGAAGGAAGTGGGATCATGTACAAGGTGATCGTGAACGCGGTTGGCCGAAAAGAAGCCATATCCTTCCCCGACAAGCCCAAGGCGATGAACTGCGCTGTGCGCCTCCTGAAGAGCGAAGGCGAAGACGTCAAAGTGACCATCGAAGACGCCACCGGCATCGTCTTTAACCACGCCGAAATCGCGCGCGCCTCGGAAGCGGTGCGCCTCTAGTTCTGCGCCGTCGTCGCCGCGACGTAGTGCTTGGCGATCGCCTGAAGTGCGGCGACCTCGTTCGGGAAAACCTTATCGAGCTTCACGAAATCGCTCATTCGCCCGCGCCGCACGGAGCGCAGGATCGAGGCTTCCACCCCGCCATCAGCGCGAACGATGATACCGGCATCGCGCCATTCGTCGTCGGCAACCATGCCGCCGTCAGTGCGGTGGGCAAGGTGCGTCTTGACCGGCGCCTTGTCGCCGAACTCCGCGTTGTCGAGCGCGAACTCACGGAAGGTGCCGTTGCCTTCGTCTTTGGAGCAGATGATCATGTGTTGTTGGTTCCGTTTTTTCTTTTTGTCCCACCGGCCCGCGGGAGTTTCTCTCCCGCTGGGCCCGTCATTGAGGCGCGTAAGGCTTAGCTGCAGCCGGTCGTCGTTCCGCAGCTGTCGCACTTCAAGCAGGTGCCGTTCCTGACCAGCGTGAAGTTTCCGCAGTTCCCGCACGCATCGCCCTCGTAACCTTTGATGCGGGCTTCGGCCATCTTGCGCGCGCGCAAGTGAGCGGTCGAAACCGTGACCTCGCGTTCCACGATCTCGATCTGTTGCGCGACCGGGTTGGCGAGTGCGCGGCGTGCCTGCGCGTCCAGCGCAAGTTCGCTCGCCGTCGCCAGCATCATCTGCGCCGGATCGATCTTCACGGCAGCGCCGCCTTCGACGACCATGAACTGCTGCGGGATCTGACCACGCACGAGACCGGCCGACACGATCCGCGATGTGCTCTGCGCGGGCGTTGCCGGACGCTTGCCTTCGGAGTCGCCGCCGCCGATCTCGCTGTCGCCCGGGATGACATGCGCCAGGTCGTGACGGCCGAGATACGATACCGCGAGTTCCCGGAACACGTAGTCGAGGATCGACGTCGCGTTCTTGATCGCCTCGTTGCCCGTCACCATGCCCGCCGGCTCAAAGCGCGTGAACGTGAACGCCTCCACGAATTCGTCCAGCGGCACGCCGTATTGCAGGCCGATCGAAATCGCGATTGCGAAATTGTTCATCAAGCTGCGGAAGGCCGCACCTTCCTTGTGCATGTCGATGAAGATCTCGCCGATCCGCCCGTCGTCGTACTCGCCGGTGCGCAGGTAGACCTTGTGACCGCCGACAGTGGCCTTCTGCGTATAGCCCTTGCGGCGATGCGGCAGCTTCTCGCGATCACGCCTTGTGATCTCGATAACCCGTTCGACGACCCGCTCGGCCAGCGCTTGGGCGCGCGCACCCTGCGCCATTTCGGGCAACGTGTCGATGAGATCGTCTTCCTCATCGTCGGACGCGAGCAGCGATGACGCGAGCGGTTGCGAAAGCTTCGACCCGTCGCGATAGAGCGCGTTCGCCTTCAACGCGAGCTTCCATGACTTCATGTAGGCGTCGGCGCAATCCTTCACCGTCGCCGACATCGGCATGTTGATCGTCTTCGAAATCGCACCCGAGATGAACGGCTGCGCGGCCGCCAGCATCAAGATGTGGCTGTCGACCGAGAGCGCGCGCTTGCCGAGCTTGCCGCACGGGTTGGCGCAATCGAACACCGCCAGGTGCTCGTCCTTCAGATGCGGCGCGCCTTCCAGCGTCATCGCCCCGCAGCAATATAGGTTTGCCGCTTCGATCTCGGCCTTCGTGAAGCCGATCTCGAGCAAGAGGTTGAAGTCCGGCGCATCCAAACGCTCCGGCGCGAGATTCAGCGTCTTCGTGCAGAACGCATCGCCCAGGGTCCAACGGTTGAACACGAACGAGATATCGAACGCGGTCGCAAGCGAAGCTTCGACGGCCTCGAGTTCCTTGTCCGTGAAGCCCTTCAGCTTCAGCCATTCTTGGTTCACACCCGGCGCGCCCTTCAGCGTCCCGCGGCCGACCGCGTAGTTGATGATCGCGTCCGTCTGCTCGGGCTTGTAGCCGAGCACGCGCAGCGCTTCCGGCACCGACTGGTTGATGATCTTGAAGTAGCCGCCGCCGGCCAACTTCTTGAACTTCACCAGCGCGAAGTCGGGTTCGATGCCGGTCGTGTCGCAATCCATAACGAGGCCGA
>JANNEL010000059.1:0-1895 GCA_031378595.1 Alphaproteobacteria bacterium | reverse complement strand
CGCCCGTATCGCCGCGCCGGCGCTGAGCCTCGGCGTAAATCTTGCGGAACTGCCGCTCGGTGATGTTGCCGTAATAGCCCTTGAGCGTCTGCTTGGCCTTCAGTTGCACGCCGTAGTCGGAGATCTTCTGCTTGCGGCGCTGCCCGTGTTGACCCGGGCCGTACTCGCGCTTGTTCTGCGGGCTCTTCGGGCGGCCCCAAAGGTTGTCGCCGATACGGCGGTCGATCTTGTGCTTGGCACTCTGGCGCTTCGTCATTCGCAATTTCCCTATAAATTCAAGATGTTAAGCCTAGGAAATGCTGCCCTCCTCTGCCCCGGTAGTCCGGGCCGACAGGCGGGGGCTTCCCCGCCACGGGTGCTTCCAATTCGCCAGAGAAATCCCCAGCGAGCCGCGGGTTTTAGAGGGGTGGGTCCCCCCTGTCAAACGGCGCATTGCCGCCCCAAATGCCGAGCGGGCGCTAACGCTTGTGATAGGTCAGCGCCATTGCGATGCAGTGGCTTAGCGCCTTCTCCGGCACCTTCAAGCCGGGCGAAAAGACGATCGCACGATTGCCCTCGAACGCGAACTGATCGCCATACCGCTCGCGAAACGAAGCGATCAGCGCCGTCTGACAAGGAACGAACATCGCGACTTTCCCGTCAGAACCTTTCAGCGCATCGATCCGGATCGTCGTGCCCGTCCGCGCCGCTTTCGGCAAATAGGCCGGCTGGCCCCATTTCAACGTCTCCGTCAGTGCACCCACATCGGATGCCTTCGCCGCCGCAAAGATCAACGCGCGAAGCTTCAACAACCGCGCGCGCACCGCCAGCGGATACGCATCGAACACCGCCTTCACCGCCGGATCCATCGCTAAGCGCTGAGCCACGACCTGATCGTATCGCTGACCAGCTTCGGCTTCTCGTAGACGATCCAATGTGTACCATCGGGAACGCGGCGCACGTCGACCTCAGGCACCCAACGCTCCAATCCTTCGACACACTCGGGCAGCAACGCCGTGTCCCGCAGACCCCAGATCACCAGCGTCGGCACACGCACCATCAGCGCCTCGTCGTTGTAGACTTCAACAGCAGGCTGAGCGCCCGGCTTCGGCGGGTCCATCCGCATTGCGCGGTACCAATTGAACATGCCGGTCAGCGCACCGGGCTCGCTCCACGCCTTCACGAATGCCGCGCGATCGGCCGCGCTCAAATGCCCCGCCTCCGCGGTCTTCGAAAGCGAACGCCAAAGCAGCGCATAGTCGTTCGCCGCATAGCGCGCCTCGGAGCCCTCCGCGCGAAGTTCGTGGATGTACTGAGAAGCCGCCGCTTGCGCGGGGTTCTTCGCCATCTCGCGTTGAAACGCTCCAGGATGCACGGCATTGACGATGATGAGCCGGTCGATCAACTCCGGCCGCTTGATCGCAAACGCCCAGGCGAGCGCCCCGCCCCAATCGTGCGCGACCAACGTGAACTTCTTCTTCGGTGAAAACTGCGCCGCGAACGCGACGACATCGTCGATCAGCCGCTTCGTACGATAGCGCGCCACCTCGGGCGGCTTGGACGACAAATTGTAGCCCGGCAAATCCGGTGCGACGCAAAGATACGTGTCGCCGAGATCGGCAAGCTGATGCCGCCACGCATACCAAAACTCCGGAAACCCATGCAGGAACAGCAGGAGGTGACCATCTGCAGGCCCGCTCGCCGCATAGTGCAGCTTTAACTCGTTCGCTGTCGTAAAGCCGGGACGTATCAAGTTGGGCTCTCTCCCTGGGAGCGCAGGCGTACCCCCCGCTCGTGCACAATTTCGTGCATTATTAGGTTATAGAGATGCGCCTTAAAATCACGCGGGGACCCAGGCCTACCCCGGGTAGTTGCCAACATTATAACGAAACGCATTAAAAAAACCAACCAATTAA
>JANNEL010000409.1:0-2368 GCA_031378595.1 Alphaproteobacteria bacterium | reverse complement strand
TTGCGGCACTGCCGCAGGGCGACCTGCTGGTCGCCTAATCGCCGTCGATCGTCAAGTAGACGCCCGCGACGAGAGAAACGCCAACGTATCGGTGTTAACGCGACACGAAATCGGGCCTATAACAGCGCCTGAGACAAACGTCAGGAGCACGCGCATGCGCATCGGATTCATCGGGCTTGGGAACATGGGCGGGCCGATGGCCGCCAATCTGGTGAAGGCAGGGCACGATGTCGCGGTGTTCGACATGTCGTCCGCCGCGATCGAAAAGGCGGTCGCGGTGGGTGCGAAGTCGCGCGGGTCAGCAAGCGACGCGGCGCGAGAACAAGACGCTGTTGTCACGATGTTGCCGGCTGGGCAGCACGTGCGACAGGTCTATCTTGGCGATAACGGTATTTTGAAGCACGCGAAGGCGGGGACGCTATTGATCGATTCGTCGACGATCGACGTGGCGACCGCGCGCGATGTGCATGCTGCAGCGAAGAGTTCGGGGGCCGAGTTTCTGGATGCACCGGTTTCGGGCGGTGTCGGCGGTGCTACGGCGGGCACGTTGACGTTCATGGTTGGCGGCGACGAGACGGCGTTTGGCCGCGCGAAACCGATCTTGGAGAAAATGGGTAAGAACATCTTTCACGCGGGCGGCGCGGGGACGGGGCAGGCGGCGAAGATCTGCAATAACATGTTGCTGGCCATCTCGATGATCGGGACGTGCGAAGCGTTCGTGTTGGCCGAAAAACTGGGGCTGAGCCACGAGACTCTGTTCAAGATATCTTCGACAGCGTCGGGACAGTGTTGGAGCTTGACGAGCTATTGCCCTGTGCCGGGGCCCGTGCCGGCATCGCCCGCAAATCGCGACTATCAGCCGGGATTCACCGCTTCGATGATGTTGAAGGACTTGAAACTCTCGCAGAACGCGGCGCAAACGTCGGGGGCTTCGACGCCGTTGGGCGCGCAGGCGACGGCGCTCTACAGCCTCTTCGAATCCGCGGGCGCCGGAGGGAGAGATTTTTCCGGGATCATCCAACTTCTGCGCGGAAACCCTCAGTCTTAACCGATAATTAGTCACACGACTTAAGCCGGTCTTAGGCGGCCATGCCTAATGTGACGCCTGTCATAGGGCGAAAAGCCCAAAACAGGTGGGTTCAGTCATGAGCGTTACTGCGACGGCACGTCAGCCGGTGGAACAACACGAAGAGGGCCAGGCGAAGCCGCGCTACCTCGAGTGCTTGAACCTGATCGAGCGTTTGCATCGCCAATTGCTCGATGTGATCAAGGACGAGCTTGAGCGCGTCGGGCAGCCCGACGTGAACAGCGTGCAGGCACTGCTGCTGTTCAATATCGGCGAGCAGGAGCTGACGGCGGGGGAGTTGCGCACGCGCGGGCACTATCTGGGCTCGAACGTGTCGTACAATCTGAAGAAGCTGGTCGAAGGCGGCTACATCAATCACGTCCGTTCGGACGCTGATCGCCGCACGGTGCGCGTGAGCTTGACCGAGAAGGGCAAGAGCATCCGCCAGATCGTCGCGGGCCTCTTCGACCGTCATGTGCATTTGGTCGAGCCCGCCGGTGGATTGCAGGTCTCCGAGTTTGCGCAGCTGAACAAAGCGCTGCAGCGGCTTGAGCGCTTCTGGATGGACCAGGTTCGCTACCGCCTCTAATCGAGGTCATAGAAACACGAAACGGCGGCTGCCCGAAGGCGGCCGCCGTTTTGCTTTTGGCTCTGCTTGAGCGTTAGGCGGCCTTCTTGCGGCGGCCGCGGCCTGTGCTGGCCGGGACGCGGCCCAGGCCGATCTTCTTTGCAAATTCGGAGCGTTGGCGCGCGTAGGCGGGGGCGACCATTGGGTAGTCGGCCGGCAAACCCCATTTCGCGCGATATTCCTCAGGCGACAAGTTGTAGTTCGAGCGCAAATAGCGCTTCAACATCTTCAGCTTCTTGCCGTCTTCCAAGCAGATGATGAAGTCGTCGCCAATCGACTTCTTCACCGACACTGCGGGCTTTCCGGCCGCTGTACCCTCGGCTGCGGTGCCCGAGACCAGCCCTGCTAGAACCGAGTGCACGCTCTTTAGAATAGTCGGCACTTCTGTCATCGGCACTTGGTTATGGCTGACATAGGACGACACGATCCCTGTCGCGAGTTGCAGCAGATGATCCATCGATTTGCCGTTGTCTGCTTTGGTGTCGCTCATCGCGGGTATCCCAAGTTGTAAGAAGTGAAGTGGATGGGTTATTTCGTGAATCAATAGGGTTGCTGCTGTTTTATGGCCTTCTCGCTCTTCGGGTGCAAGACGAGGCAAGAATATGTTCCACCGCTGTTTCACAGGGGCGGGCGCAAAAGACCGCAATTGAAACATTTGGAACTATTCATACGCC